>JAJSAJ010000553.1 GCA_024274855.1 Planctomycetota bacterium
CCCAATGCCCCACGGCCGCCAAACCCGGCAAAGACCAGTTGATCGTCACGTGAAACGGCAATGCAGTTGATCGTCCCGCGTATCCCTCGGGCTACTTCCCAACGAATTGTCCGTTCCAGAAGCCGATACTCACGGGCCACTCCCTTCGCACCGGATTCTGAAATCCTCCATACGTGAACTACTTTGTCCGCCCCAGCACTACACAATCGGGATGAGTCTGGCGTGAAGGCCAACGCGCGGACAGGGGCCGTATGCCCCTGAATGTTGAATCTGAGGTGAGGAATGTCGCCGTCCGGCAATGTCGAAGTCATCGGCTGGTCGCGTTCGCGTTCAATTCCCTTGCCCTGTTGCGCTGGTGGATCAGCCGGTCGAGAGCCATACGCTACCAACGCCGGCAGACCGACCATCAGCATCTCGAACACAAGCAGGGTGCCCGTTAGAAATGCTATGTGTTGGAGCCCCTTGATTGGCCACATGACACCTTCCTCCGCTAACAAGTAATGTTTGGCTATTCCGAGCGAGCGAATCTCCAGTCTGAAGGTCTCTATTCATCCTCTTTTTAGCTGATGTGGATTTCCATGGCCGAGCTTGAAGTCGGCGGGAGGCTTGGAACAATCGAGGTGCAGATCGGTTGTCCGTTTGCAAAACGAGCTGGATTTCAAATGGACGCATCTGGACATTGACATTCTGGTCGATCGGCCAAAAGAAACTGCCCCTCTCTGGAGGTAAAAACGGCGATTCTTGAGGAAACCGATGCAGGAGCCCTCCGGGACATTCCGAGGAATTCTACACAGCAGACAAAAACATGACAAATTCCCTCCCGTCCTAGGTCGGACAGCATATTCGACAGCCCCCAAGCGGCCAGTCCCACACACGCTGAGTAATCCGCACACCGAATCTGCTCAAACAACGAGGCTTGTCCCCAAATTACATTACCCGCGTTCCAAGACCGTCCGACCGTCAAGATCGGGGTGGCCTTTGAGTATTCAAAAACGGATTCCTTATCAAAGCGAATCAAGGCACGGAGGAGCCAAAATGCATTGTTCACAACTTGTGCGGGGAAGATCTCCCGGAAGGTCTCGGTATGAGTGGTCGATACTTGCCGTTGCTTGCGCCGGTTTGCTTTGGTTTCCCGCAGTCGGATTACGTGCCGACGATAAGCTGGTCCCCGAAGCGACCGAAGCAAACTGCGACTCGGCCGACGGCTGCGCGACAAGCCCTTATGACTACGGTCTGGGATCGGCAGATGGACAAGGCTACGGCGATTTGCA
Organism: Planctomycetota bacterium; assembly: GCA_024274855.1. Lineage (GTDB taxonomy): Bacteria > Planctomycetota > Planctomycetia > Pirellulales > Pirellulaceae > JAJSAJ01. The sequence continues at coordinate 1,272 of JAJSAJ010000553.1, forward strand.
AGGAGCGGGCGCCGGAGGCTACGGGGGTGCAGGCGCACTGGACATCGGCAATCTGGGAGCGGCCGGACTGGCGATGGGCTCGCAAGCGGCCCTACCGTTCATGAATGGTGACTCGGCAGCCGGCTGTGGTGTGGTAACCGTCGGCGGTCTTAACGCAACGATCGGCCACCCGAACTTTGGCTGCAATCGCCTGAATCTGGCGGAGAACGGCTCGCCGATGCTCCGTGATCGATTCTTTTTCTCATATCGCCACTTTTCGATGGCAACCTATACCGACATCTTCAGCTCTCCTGGAATCGACAACTCGGCGTTCATTGATGTCGACCGTTTCATCTTGGGCTTTGAACGGACGTTTTTCGACGAGTTGATGTCGGTCGAAGTCCGGCTGCCTTTCAACTACCAGCTTGACTCACTGATCCATCTTTCAAATATCTGGGGTACGACGACGAACGTGCCGGTCGACGAGAAGGATCTGAAGCTTGGGAACTTGGACTTAATCTTCAAATTCCTCATGCGTCAGACGCAGACATCCACTTGGACAGCCGGCGTCGGCCTGGCTCTGCCAACGTCCCCCAATGTTCAGATTACAGCAAACGCCCATTATATAGACCCCATTCTCGCCGTCCCAATTGACGCGGACATCTTCTCGCTGATCGCCAATGATACAGTCTACATGACGCCATTTGTGGGCTGGGCGATAGCCCCTCAGGCGAAGCGTTGGTTCAACCAAGGCTTTGTCCAACTCGATCTTCCACTGAACCCGACCAGGGCTGTTTTGGGCATTGATGGTGGCCCGGCCGGCGTCGCTCAGTTGGATATGCAAACACTGATGCGAGTCAACACGCAACTCGGCTACTGGCTCTATCGGTCACAGAATCCACGCTGCTCGCATATCGATCGAATTGCGGCGTTATTCGAAGTGAACTGGACCGGGACTCTAGAAAAAGCAGATCAAGCCTCATTTGATCTCGGAATGATAGGCGGTCAGCCGGTTGATTTGACATTGGGCAGTCCGTTCCAGCGCATGGACGTTGTCAATCTGGTCTTCGGAACGGCAATCCAGGGTGACCGATCGGATCTCAATCTCGGCATTGTCACTCCAATGGTCAGCGGTGAAAAGAAGCCATTCGATTGGGAACTGGTTGCGAACTGGAACATTCGCTTCTGATTATTGTGTGGCCGCACGTCGCGCGTCGTTGAAATAGGCAACGCCGAAGTGGTTTGCAATAACGTAGATCGTCTGAAGTTGATTTGAAATAGAGAGCCAGCCGACAGGCGATGCCGGAGACCGGCTGAGACGAAATGGCAAGAGGAAACCGGCAAAAAGCCGGCACGAAAATCCTCCCTGCCCTTCGACTCAGCCGGTCTTTCAATAACGGTGTCGCAGTTCGACATCGATTACAATCGGGTCGACATGTCCCGGATTTGCGGATGCTTGCAACACTTGTTGGCCATTTTCGGTTGGCGGCGGCACCAACACGGTGTCCTTACTACGAGCTCCGGCCGGGATCCCCTTCTCTAGTACTTGTTCCAGTGACTGCTGAAGCGTGAATTTCTGCTTCTGTCTAGCCATGAGATTCTGAACGCCTTTGCTTCGCTCCTTTTTCTGCACGAGCGCCTTCTTCTTATCCGCCTGCGTTTGCTGATGCTCCATCTCAAGATCAAACAGTTCGCGAGGTTTGACCCATGTCAATTTCACCGGTGATGCGATAATACGAAAGTGTTCCGTTCCGGGCGGATCGACGAACCGAAACGGACCGTCGGGCGGTATGGTCACGGTCTCCCCTTGCCTGATCCGCATATGCTCTTCGTTCTCGTCCGGCAGGAGAACGACTTCATTACCAACAGAATCCCGGTTCAGCACGTAGATCCAGAGATCCGTATCCGCCGTGACCTTGATCTGGAAGGCTTGGCCCGTCCGAAAAACTTGATCGGGTCGAACTGACCGATATTTGCCCTCCACGTTAACCCACATCTGCCACCGACAACCGAGCACGCGAGCCCAGCCGGTTTGCGCCGCCAATTGCGTACTAACTTGTCCGTCAGCTTGAATGTTGTCACGCACAATGCCCCGCTTGCGGCTCTCATCATCAACGGGCAACAGACCAACCAGCAGCATCAGCAACACGTTCATGTCAAACCTCCATCATCCTGTCAACGAACGCTGTGCACGCGAAGTGTTTCGACATTCCATCGATAATGCGGGCGATTGAAAGGCAACTCGCTCTCTTCTCTCTCATGCGATGCTGACATGCCAGCCCCATCAGAAGCCGCCCCAGTCGATCCATCGACCTGAACATGGGCCGGTTCGATGACGAAGTCCTTGGTCAACGACTGGCGAAGCCATGTCGAGCCGATTTCCTTGCCGTCTACTCGTATGCGAGAGGTCAGATCATCCAGTTGGCCGACAACCAGACTGCTGCCGTATCGCCCGAAGTCAAAACCTCGAAATGGGTTATTCTCGAGCAGGAACACGTAGTACGTCTCGATGCCGACGGGTGGCTGAATCATCAGGCCTTGTCGATACGGCACCTGAATCAGGGCATTTTTTCCGACCTGATTATCCGGCCGGTATCTGTTGGGAAACAGGAACCGAACGGTTCCGCTGGGGGAGACGGTCAGTGCCAGCAGATAGCCACTAGCTGTTGGACGGCAGCGAATGGAAAACCGTTTTCCGACCGCAATCGGCTCCGGCACACTTGGCGTGGCGGTCAGCTTCCAGTCCAACTGACGCTGTTTGGTATCGAGCGTGACCAATTCAAGCAGAACACGTTCGAGCAGTTGTCTCAGTCGCGCGTCCTTGGGCGGTGCAAACACGCCTGGGATCAGTGCGGAATCTCGCATCCCTCGTTGCATAATAACGGGTGTTTGTGGAACTCCAGCCAGCGTCTGAGTCAAATCGGATTGCAACGCCTCGATAGTCAGTACGCCTTTCGCATTGACGAGCAGGTGGCGTTTCTGCCCGACAGCAGTCAACAGTGCCTCGGTAAACCGGCTGAGTAGCTTGCCGGCTTGCGAGCGCTGGTATTGATTGGATGACGCGATAAACAGGATGGAATGTCCCGGCTGAGTGTTCGTCAGTTCCTTTGGCACGCCCGAGCTAATCCGGCCGGCACCCTTGCTCCGGGTGCCGACAGGGCGGTCGAGCAAACCATGGTCATCCAGTCCCGCCTGACGAACCAACCGCCGCAATTCGGTCCGCGACAGCTCCTTCGACTTGCCAGCCGGCCGTGATAAATCGATGGATTTCATTCCGCCGCCCGCGTAGCAGCAATCCAGAAAAATCACAACCTGCCGTGTATTCCGACTGATCTGGTTGACATATTTGTAAAACTGATCGTCGCGAATGAACAATTGCTCCAGGTTCTGCAGCGTTGCCGGGTTGTCGACGGCAACCAAGGACTCTTCCCAAGGATCATCTGGGCCTTCATCGCCATCGTCATCAGGCAGTGTGAATCCATGGCCGCTATAGTAGATGACTACCTGATCATGTGTCTGCTGCTGGGTAGCTTGTACCAGGTCAGAAAACCCTCGAGTCATCTCGGCATGCGTCGCGTTGGCCAGCAGCGTGATCATTCTGGGTTGATAGCCGACAAGAAGTAGCCAGTCACGCATTGCTTTCGCATCATTGACACAGGACTCCAGTCGATTGGCGCCGGCATAGGCATCATTTCCAATCAACAATGCACGGCGCAACTCACCACGAACAGAATCTGCGCTAGCATGGCATGCGACCGCAACAATCAGCATTGCAAACAACGGCTTCAGGCCTGCCAACATGCGACATCCTCTCTTTCCACGAAGCAACAGAACGGTCCCGCGGGGCGATTGGAGCACCGTCCGAATGTGCCCCACCGCTCGAAACAAAATGGACGGCCACATTAATCCCGCTTCTTCCTGTGGAAGATCCAGCGACGTTGTGAACTCAGCGATGTTCGTTATTCCTTGAAGAAGATCGAGTCATTGGCGTTGTCGATCAACACGGGGTTTTGCTCGGCACTGAAGTTCTTCTTTACAAAATCCGCGATACGCCCTTTCGCATAGTCGTAGGATTCCGTCACGGAGAGTCGGCCATCATTGTTTTGATCAGCCTGTGGGTCGGCAAACGAGCGAAGGAGGAAATAAGTCAAGACACTTCCTTTGCTCGCATCCGGAATTTCCCACGCTAGTTGATCTGCTCGGCAGGCTGCCAATACCATTGTATTGCGTTGGCCCAGATCCTTGCTCCGTTTCATCTCGCCATCCAAAAAATCGACGGTTCCCACACCGAGTGCCCCGCCCAGTCCCTTGGTCGACTTAGAACTGCCGCCCGAGTAGCAATTATCCAGAATAATCATGACCTTACGGCCGTCCAGTTCTTGCATCCAGCGAGCAAACGTATCGTCCAGGATCATGGTATCGGGACTGCCAAGAATGCCGTCGTGAGGAACAAGATACTCGTCCACGCCATCCGCTTCATCGCCATTCGTATCGGCCGTTCGCCCTCCGTGTCCACTAAAGAAAACGTAGACGGTATCGCCCGGAGAACTTTCCTTGACAAGATCGTGGAAGATAACCTTTTCGATAGCCTTCTTTGTGGCCTTTTCATTCGTCAACAGGGCGATGTTTCGGACCCCACAGACATCCCGCAATCCTCGGGCCATGCGTTCCGCATCCAAGTGGGAGACCTTTAATTGGGGGATACGATCGTGCTGGTATCGGCTGATTCCAATACAGACTGCGTACGTGTCCGATTTACGCGGTTTCTCCTTGCTCCCAACGGTTGTGATCTTGATACGCGCCTCAGCCCATTCGTTTTTGCCCTGGGATTGCAGCGTCTGCGTCATCTGCTGTAAATCGGCTGTACCGACCTGAGAGGCAGATTCCAGCCTCATATCCTTTTCTTTTTGCTTTCCGAATAGCGGGATTTTCTTGCGCGTAGCAACAACGTGCAGCACCTCGGTTCCAAACGGCGGACGACAGACAATATGATACGAGTTTCGTTGCGGGACCTGAACCACTTGATTCGCTCGAACGAAGTTTTCTTGATCATACTTATTGGGAAAGAGGACTGCCGCTTTGTCACCACTGTAGTAGATGATGTACAGATAGCAGTCTTTTTCCGTAGCCGCGCGGACCCGAAGATACTCACCCTCGCGATAAACGCGGTCCTTGTGCTCGACGTCGACTCGCAACATGAACGAAGGCTGGTCATTGACGACCCCTTCGACTGCAAACCACTTAGCTCCCTCCGCACAAAACGCTTGGCTGTTGGCAAGAAGCCCCAGGAGCGCCAGGGCGAGTACTATGTGACGTGCCATTTTTCACATCCTCATTAATCGAGTTTCAGTTAACCAAATATTCAAACGAGCAATTCCTCTTAGAGACGGGCCCGGGGGAAACAAGCAACTACCTCGTTCCGGAGCCTGGTTATCATGTCCTCGAAGGCCTGTCTGTTTGCCACACCCATGTTCCAGGATCCCGAAATGAAATCATCGTGCGCGATTCCTGGAAGCTGACTGCCGAGGGCAAAACCGCAGGACCTTCGCCAAAGACACTCCACGCGTCGCAGACGATCAATCCTCGGACTATTTCGGCTGTTGTTTCCCCTTGTTCGAAAGGACGAAATAGCTGCAGATATCTTGGGCAAATCCGGCCACTTTCTGCGTGGTCTGCTGGCCGTTCTCGGATGTCGGCTCGGCTGGCATTCCTTTACGAAAGACTCGGAACAACCTGCGAAACAAGCGGCGTCTGGCCGTCGGATAGATCATCATTTCCTGCGGCTTCTGCTTTGTGATACGTTGTTTCCCGTTTTGACGGGTTGATTGTGTCGGTTTTTGTTTTTGTGCGTCGTTCGTCTGATCGGTGATTCGGCTGATCGGCTGTTGCGAGAATCCTGTCAGCGCGATGCGTTTCGGCGTAACGATCACCTTCAAATCATGCTGACCAGGTCGCGTGGCGACGAACCAGGCTTTTTCATTTTCCCAGGGAATATCGTAGAGTTTGTCTTTCTTGACACGGTTCCCCTGGCCAGGCAGCGGAAAGACGAGTGTCAACTGGCCCTTTGGTCCCACATCGAAGACATAAAGATATCCGGCGGCAGCACTGCGAAACGACACGGTAATCGGCTGGCCCACGTGGTAGCGACCACCGTCACCTTGATCAACAAACGCATCGAGCGCAAAGCTGCTCGTTTTGTTGGCGATCAGGGCAATCAACTCGTCCGGGCTCAGGATACTCTGCCACGACACAATCTGATCCGGTTGATTCGGCTGGGTTGAGGGACGGTTATCAGTTGGTTCGTCGGGATCAGTTGGTTCAGGATCGGTTGGTGGTCTGCTTCCGTTGTCGGCGGGATCATCAGGCGCAGGGGGATCCAAATCTGGGCCATCGCTCGGATTTCCGTCCACATCCGGTGGATTGCTTCCGCCAACGGCATACCCGACAATACGTGCCACTTCTTCGACACGAACCTCGGGATTTTCCGCAACGGCAACGTATGGGTACCATGCAAAGTCGGGATGATCCTCGACACTGTCGCCGGTCCATTGGCCGCTGCTTGTAACCAGAGCTCCACCCTGAAACTGGAATCGGAACGTGAAAGTATGTAGGGCCGATTCTGTTCCAACATAGTCCGGTTCGACATTATTATCGGCCGTGACCAACTCCATGGTCGCGTCATACCAACCGTTGCCCGAATCACTATAGTTTACGCGGTACTGGTAGACAGGATAATTCCATACCTGCTCGCCCGCTTCCAGATCCAGAATCAGCGGCAAATCACGTTGCTTCACATACATCTGAAGCAATCGCCATAGTTCGACCGGATTGATATCGAGACGATCTTCCAATCCGGCCCCATCTCCGTAGCGGTCTCCATAGCTATTCGCGACGTCCTGGTCATGGCACGCGCAGAGGAGGCCTTTCTCGTCGCCTACGGCAAACGGTACGTTGGCAACCGTGCGTCCACGGGTCGGTTCCTTTTCCGAGACGCACGCGGCGGACCAGGCATGGCAATGTCCAAACCAGGCGGGAACATTTGGCGAGACATGAGTTTGACGCTCCCACGCAGCCGCACTGGTCCCAGTGACACGATCGTATTTCTCCAGAGGGCCGGTCAGCCCGCCGGAACGATGTTGCCACCAGTATCCCGACCACGGAACTCGCGAGACCGCTCCACTATCTGTTTCCGCTTCTGCCACGGCACCGAGCAGCAAGAGGAGAAGTACTGCAAGCGCAAAGCGTTTATTTGGCATCGTTCGACGCATTGTCTGTATCTCCGGTAAAGAGGTTCGCTTTCTTGTACGGTTACTCGTTGACCAGCCAGGCTTGCGTGCAACCATTCTCCGTGTAGACGGGCCAAGGCGATCCTTTCTTCCATAGCTGAACGATCGTTTCACTGGTACTCTTTAGCTTGACTTCCGTCACATCGGCTCCGTCAAGACTCTTGGACAATCCCTGCTTGGCCTCGCTCAAGCGTTTTCGAGACGGCGTTCGCAAATCCTGTTGGACCGTATGTGCGAAACGTAATAGGCCCGGCGCCTTGGATCCGGCGGACGTAGCCTGGCTTGTGTACGTGAACGAGCCCATTCCCTTTGAACCTGCCATCACGAAAGCAGGAAGCGCGATCGGCAGCGCAGTCACCGGCGGCATCACCGGCGCGGACATACCTTTGGGGACCGAATACGACTCCTGGATAACACGATACCGGCCATTGGTTGCCAGCTGTGTCTGGAACTGCTGCAGGAAGAGCGTTTTTTTGTCACACCAGATCACAGTGGCTGGCTGAAGACGTCCTTTTGCCAAGCACTCGATATCAATGCGGTAACAATCACGTCCCGCAATCGGCTCGACTCCACGAACGTGAAATCGCCATCGAATGCGAGCCGGTTTTCGTGCGGGCTCGGACTCTCGGACTTGGATCCGACGCGTTTTGGTTTCGACAACCCACGAGTCGCCCGTTTTCCAATCGGGACGCTTCACGGTTCGCCCGCCTTCTCCGTCCTGGGCGCACACACTCGACGTTTGCGATACCTCGGTTATGATCAGCGTCAAGCACACCCAGACAAGAACCGAAGCGACGGCACTTGAATAGACAGTCCACTTTTTCATACCTGATTCCTCCCGTGGTTTGAACGGATACAATTTGCGCCCAACGGCGCGGGAAAACCGACCTGCCAATGGCAATCGGTCAGCACGAGTCCGCTCCCGTCGGTCGCTCACCTGGCTTGCCAAGAAGTTAACCGTCTCGTTGCAAACAAATGACCGTACGATGGTCTTTCAGGCCGTCGGTCGAAGAGACTCAAATCGAGTTTATTGCCCTGTTTCCAAAAGTCACCTTGCGCTAAGTTGGGAATCCAATCGCCTCGGATCGAAAAACCTCATTTTCGACAGGCTAGACGCCCATCGTGCATTAGAGTTTCTGCAACGCTGGGATTAACGATGCTGCGGGTTTGGTAACACTTTAGCCAAATGGAGAACGTGCGTTGGTCGAAGGACCCCCATGGGCATGTCCCATGGGTGAATAAGTCTCTCGAGCTAGAAAGCATGTGATGAAACCCCCTTTCCGCTCGCTCCCCGCCGCCTTTGGCGGCGGGGAGCGAGCGGCTGCCGGCATGTCATGCCTGCCTTAGCTCAATAGACTCGCTCACCAACGGCACAAGGCCGTTGGGGTCGATCAACCGAAAAAACAGCAGCGAAATACAAATCCAACTGCAGACGGCTAAACAGTTACCCCGTTTGTAGTACGGAGTTCCACTTTGTCTATGGGAAAGGACCGATTATGCCGACAAACAAAACGGACTTTCCAAATAGAAAATGATCTGGTCACCGGACGAATCTCTTCACCGAGAATTCGTACCGTCGCAATCCGCCGTCAGTATGAAGCGCTCGGCCCAAAAAGTCAACCTTTAGGGGGGTTCGCCATGGCATTGAGTGAGGATATACTATTTTAGTGGACAGGGCACCTTTTAATAGAAAAGCCCCGCGGCATTTCAAACGGAAATCAGGACTCGACACGCTCTGGTCCGTTCGCTTCATGGCATGGGTTCGCCGTAGCGAGAATCCTGGGCATCACGCATCGTTGGGCCCGCCATTTGCCTTGAATTACTCCCAATGCGCATCCGTCTCAGCGAAATGGTTAATTCACCTCGTGGTTGCAAATAAATAACCGTACGGTGGTCTTTCAGACCGTCGACCGAAGGCCCAAATCGGAGTTATCGCCATGTCACCAGAAGTCACTTTGCGTTAGATTTGGAATCCCCCCCTCAACCCAGAAAGCGCACTAACTCAGAAATCCCGATTCTCGACGAGCCAAGAGCCCACCGCACATGAGTTTTTCTGCAACGCTGAAGTTCATTCGCATCAGGCTGGCACGCTGACCGAACACTGAGTGAAAGTGCCTCTCGTGCGACACACTTGCTGGAAAGGAGTTGCCGTGCAAACCCATTACTTCCTTTTGGTGCTGGCGGGCAGCCTCCTGGTATGGACCGGTTGTCAGACTCGACCCAATCAGGGCAACCAGGGGAACGGTGCCCCGGCCAAGCCCCAAGCAGCGGAATCGACTGATTCACCTTCAGCCGTGGCCGCTGTTTTGGAACTGGAGGCGGATATCGAGCAGGATGACAACGGAAATATTATCAAGGTGGGTCTCGATAATTGCAGAATCGACGATGACACGCTGCAGCCGCTGGAAGGTTTGGTCAATTTACAATGGCTTACCTTGGACGGTGCAGCGTTATCTGATAAAGCACTCGAAACGATCGTGGCGCACCAGAAGCTACGTGGGCTGTATCTTGCCGGCACCGCGATCACCGACCGGGCGCTGATCTACATCGCCAAGCTACCCGATCTGCAGCGACTGCAGTTAGACCGGACGAAAATCACGGATGCCGGCCTGGAACATCTCAAGAAACTTTCGAACTTAGAATCCGTTTGGTTGCGCGGCACGAATGTCACACGCGCTGGTGTCAACAAATTGCGGAAAGCGCTTCCGGAGACATTGATCGAGGATTAGCGGCATTGGCGTCTGGACGAATTGCCGCATACCAACGTTCTGACGCGGGCGGTTGATTGGATGAATGACACATCGTCTGCCGGACATGCAATCACGGATCAGATCGATGCGATTTGCGACCATTTCGAATCGATTTGGCAGGCGGGTCGGTCTGTCAGGACCGAAGACTTCATCTCGCAGATCACGGACGGCCCGGACCGAACAACGTTGATTGTGGAGCTTTTGCTTCTGGAGGCCCACTACCGACGTCAGCGTGGATCGCCTCTAACACGTAGTGAATTGCTTGAACGGTTTCCGGATCGGCGAGGATTAGTCGAATCCCTTTGTGCGGAGCACTTCGGTGGCCCGAGTGAACGGGCGAGCAAGGATCGCAGTGCGATCTCGGACCCCCTCGATGATCCGTTACGAGCAACTCGGTCCCGAGTCGATTCATCGACTGCAGAACCTGCCGGACCAAGCGACACGAATCGAACACTTCCCAGTCGCAAGGGCCTCGTCGGAGCCCCAACTGCAGCCCCAGCACATCAAGCACATCAGGGAATTGAGCTTCCCGTGCCGAAAGGCTACGTTCTTTGCGGAAAGCTCGGTCAAGGTGGCATGGGGATCGTAGTTAAGGCTCGCCAGATCGGGCCCGATCGGCTAGTCGCCTTGAAGTTTGTACGTCCTGATGGATTCAAGTTGCTCAACGAAGAAGGCCAGCGTCAGTTGGTCAAGCGGTTTCAAGCTGAGATTCGGGCCATTGCCAAGATTGAGCACGAGAACATTGTCCGGATTTATGAAATTGGCGAGGTTCAAGGCCTGCCCTTCTTTTCAATGCAGTACGTCGATGGCGTCTGTCTTACGTCAGTCGTTCAGCAACCGGCGTTTGGAAACCGCGAAGCAGCAACCCTTCTAGAACCCATCGCACGAGCCCTCCATGCGGTACATCGTGGCGGAACACTGCACCGCGATGTCAAACCGCAGAACATCCTAATCGAGAACGCCACGAACAAACCGCTACTTGTCGATTTTGGATTGGCCAAGTTGATCGACGTCGACTTCAACATGACGTCCGACGGGGACTTAATGGGTTCCCCTCCCTACGCATCTCCGGAACAACTGCATTCACCGGGCACAGTCGATCAGCGCGCGGACGTCTACTCCTTTGGTGCAACGCTCTACCATTCCCTTACCGGTCGCCCTCCCTTTCAAGCCCACTCACTCGCGGAAATACTCCGACAAGTCACCGAGACCGAGCCGCTTGCTCCACGACGCTTGAATCCATCGATCGATAGGGACTTGGAGACAATCTGCTTGAAGTGCCTCGAAAAGGACATCCGGAAACGTTACCCAACAATGGAGGAAGTCGCGGACGATCTTCACCGGTACTTGAGCAGCGAACCAATCCTTGCTCGCCCAATCGGATCGGCCGAACGTCTCTGGCGCTGGTGTAAACGGAAGCCGGCCATAGCCGGGCTGTCGATTGCAGTCGGGGCTCTGCTGATGGCCGTTGCAATCGTCTCAACTGTCGGTTTTGTCCGTGTACTCGAAGCGCGTCGCAGCGAGCATCGACAACGCGTAAAGGCGGAGCAGCGGGAACGTGAAGCCAAGGCGAATTTGCAACTTGCCCGAAACGTCGTCGACACGTTTCTGACCCAGGTCAGCGACGACCCGCGTCTGAAATCCCGCGGGGTCGAAACATTACGGCGGGAACTTCTTGAAATGTCACGGAAGTTCTACGACGTGGTTGTCCAGAAGAAGAGCGATAACTTGGTAATCCGCTGTGAACGGGCACGCGCTTACGCCATGCTGGCTGCCCTCACCGCAAAACTGGGGTCTTCCGAACCCGCCATTTCACTCTATCAGGAAGCGCTCCAGGTGATCAATGACATCCCGGACACCTACCCTGAAATCAATCGTCTTCAGCGTTGCCGAGCAGACTGGCTAAACGGACTTGGAATGCTGTTTCGCAATACGGGTCGACATCGGGACGCTCGTCGAACGCTCGAAGAGGCCTTTCACATTCACGCAATCCTACTGGAAGGCGATTCCGGTGCTCGTGAAAACCGGGCAGGCATGGCAAGCAGCAACTTTCGACTTGGAATCCTCTGTCTGGACGAGCAGGACTTTGCCAAAGCGAAAAGCCACCTGAAAACCGCAATCGACACTTACTCGTCGTTGCTTGCCACAGCCGATAATCTCGACTACCGCGCGAAGCTGGCCCGGTGCCACAACAATATGGCGATCGCGTATCGAAATTCGGGCAATCTCGGCACTGCCGAACTCCACTACTTGGCCGCACTCGAACTCTGGACAGATCTGGTCGAGCAGCAGCCTGACAATCCAGATTTCCAAACAGACTTGGCGCGGTGTCATCACAACATTGGCGTCCTCTATCGAAAATGCGACCGGATTGATGAGGCACGGAAGAGCTATACGACCGCACTAGCGATCCACCAGACACTCGCCCGAGAACACCCGGCGATTCCCGAATACCAGAGTGAAGTGGCGGCAA
>JAJSAJ010000554.1 GCA_024274855.1 Planctomycetota bacterium
ATCGGGAATGTCCTCTGGCGTACGCATCTGAACCGGTACCGGCACACGTTGTGCAAAATTGCCCGCCCCCGATACGAAATAAACACCGCAGAACGAACCATGCTCCATTATCTTTCGCCAATGTGAACGGTATTCCTCCAAACCGGGGATCGAAAAACTCATGCTGTACGTATCCGCCCCCTGCTCGACAGCCCACTCGATTGCCGCTTCGAGCCGTTGGGACGCGATCACACCGGCCCACCGTGCACGTGGGGCGATGCCGAATTCGTATTCCTTCCCATCCAGACCTGTACCACAGATAATCGCCGCACATAGAAATCCGTGCGTACTTTGCGGCGTCATCCCACCGGCTCGCTGCGGGCGCATTTGCAGATTGGGCACTCTCCGATCGAAATTGAATCCGTGATAATCATCCACCAGTCCATTTCCATCATCGTCTTTCTTGTTGCCCGGTATTTCGCCGGAATTGCGATACAGATTCATCGTGACATTATCCGAGAACACAAACGTGAAATCATGGACAATGTTCAACGTCCCCTCGCCTGTCACGCCCAGCTCTTTCCACACTTTGTCCGCCAACAAGTACCGGCTATACCAGGGGTGCTTGTACCGACTCGGATCAAACTTTTGTCGTTCGACAGGCTTGAACACCAGCGGCTCTTCGGCCGGCCGCATAGCCGCCGAACCACCCCGGCGCACGGCAAATATCTTCTTGACGCCATGAACCGACTTGAGCGAGTCCAACGCATCGATGCTCACCGCACAGGAAAAGCTGTTGACGATCCAGTGCCGTTCTAGCCTGCGGATGGTCCCGTCAGCCAGCAGTTTATCCAGGTCCGCCTTGGCAGCTTGGTACGAACGGTCGCTCAGTCCTTTCAAGGTTTTCACAACAGGCTCGCGGAGTTGGCGGCGCCGCCAGCTTGCAAACTCTTTCGCCCGTCGCTGATAGCCCTCGCCATCGCCCAAGAATTGCTCGTCGAACCACACCGTTACAAACACGCGGTTGGATCGGCCTTTCAACTGCTCCAGCGCCGGATCGATCCAGACACCATCGCCCACTACCTGCTCGGTTTCCAGCAAGTGAATCGCGGCAGATAGTGTCACTGCCCCGCTTTTTTGCACACGACTGTGACTCGCCCCGTCTTCGTCCGGTTCTTTACCGCTGACCGAAACCACCAACAGCAATAGAACGACCGGTATCAACAATCGGTGCGTGGATCGAGTGTACATTACTTTGTTCCATGGAGAGTTTGTAACACTTTAGTCATCTGGAGCGGAGTCGTCCGTGGAGAGGGGGTCAGGCCCCTTTTTCCGCGCGAAAAGTAACCCGAAGCGTAAGCGAGGCCGTGAGGAACGGCGATTTCCCTCGCTTACGCTTCGGGTTACCATTGCTACGACATTCCTGGCTAAGTGGCACTGCCCAACTAGTATACCCTCCATTCAAGACTTGGCGAAACAGGGAGACATAAAAGAGACCAAAGGAAATACGATACACTACCTAAAGTATCTGAAAGAGATTCGCTGACCACCGCTTGCTCGGACCACCGGATTGGTCATTTCACGGGTGTCTGTAAGTTGACTTGCTCCGGCAGACCAAGAGTCGACGTTACGCTAGACCATTACAACTGCACGACCGTGAGATGCTTTGACAGTCCATTTCCGACTAAGCGAGGGCGCCCGCACCACGACAATCGGTCCGGCTTGCCGTGGTATCTTGACAAAAGAGGGTGTGTCGGGCAGGTTCAGTGCATGAATGGGAATGGGGATTGGACATGAGGCTTTGTCTCAAGTTGTAACCGGCGTTACCAAAGCGGGGTGGCTCGATGTGGAAGACCATTTGGCAGGTACTACTATGCTTATGTGCGTTTGGCAATACGTGTTGTGTGAAGGCGGCCCATCCGCCGGAAGCAGCGAAATGGCGAACAAACAAGCCTTTGTACGACAATGGATTGAAGGAATGTGAGGCATTTCGGCAAAGCCTCCTGCGTCCTACTGGTGCCACAAGGAGCACGCACGCGGAATTGGTCGGAAAGGCGATCGAGCGATTCCCCGGCATGTGCCGAACGCCGTTGCGAGGCAGAGCACATCTGGACGACTTCCATGTTACGGCTGACGCTTTCCAACTCCAACTTCGCGGCCGCACTTCGCTCGACAGCAAGCAGGCCTTCAACCGATTTACCGGCCGCTGGTACGGATTGTGGGGCCAGATGCGGGTCGATCAGCACTGGTGGCCGGTCGATCAATACGACCCGTCCGCGGAGGTCGGACGCGACTTGCCTCGCATCCTGGCCTCCCAATACGCATGGGTTGGGGACGGTTTTGGCTGGAACTACATCGTACAGCCACGCCACACTCCTACTCGCCATGTGATCCTGGGAATGGTCTATCATCTTGACACATCAAACGCCAAGAACATTCGGCTTCGGCGCCCTCATGTCGGCTATTGGGCCGGTCCGGGAAAGCTGATCTGGGTCACGGCAAGAGAGATCTTTTTTGAGCAGGCAACGTCGCCGAGAGAAGACGACGAAGCAGTCTATACCATAACGGGATTCAATTACGAGATCGAAGAAGCCCAACTGAGGAGCAAGGGGGATGCCTTCCAAGCGGTTTACACGCGAAAGAAGGACGTACGACCACCATGGATTAAGTTCCCGGTCGACTTGCAAGTGGGCCAAGGCAAAGGACGCGATCATTGATTTGCTCTCCAGATCGATTCCCGCCCAATGATTCCTCAAGCCGCCGTTTTCTCTCGACCTTTGCATTCTTTTTCAACCAGAGTACGTTGGGCTCCAGTCTCAACACCCAATTAACCATCTGGCAGCAGAAGGATTGGCGAGTGCGACGCATCTCAGCAACCTCCGTGGGTGGGCGGGGCGGGAGACCCGCCCACAACCGGGTGTGATTGCCAGCAGCCGCTGGGAATTGACTAGAGAAACCGTAGGGGTGACAATAACGTTGGAACCGGTTTCGGGTCCTTGCCGTCGGGTGGACGCGAGAGGGGTTACCGCCCGTGCCCCCCTTGGTCTCTCTTGCGATCAAGGCGACAGGGCCGCCAACCAGATCCAACCTACCGCTCGCTCTCCCCGTTTGCCCGCTCCCGTTGGTCGCTGGAACTTTGGCAAGTACTTTACGATGTTAAAGGTTAGTGGCACGGAAGCAATTGAGCCGCATCAGAAACTGCACACGCACAGATGGAAAGAGAGAATCCACCATGTTCCAATTCCTTGCCATAACGCAGACCGGTGGCCGCCGGGGATTCCCGCGTCACTTTCTACACAGAATAGCTACACTGACCAAAATCGCCCTTACAGTATTCATTTCACAACTGATCTTTACGCAACAACTTATCGCAGGGTCAAGCGATCGCCCTAACATCGTCTTCATCCTGGCGGACGACCTTGGCTGGAGTGACACAACGCTATTCGGAACGACCCGGTTCTACCGAACACCGAACATCCAACGATTGGCTCGGCACGGTATGACATTCACGCGCGCCTATGCGGCCAGCCCGCTCTGTTCGCCGACGCGTGCCAGTATCCTCGCAGGCCTGAACCCGGCGAGGATCGGTATCACGGCGCCGGTCTGCCATACGAACCAGGTCCAACTCGAAGCGACAGTTGCAAAACGCGCGCCACCGACCAATAAGGCTTTGGGCTGCCAAAGCGTAACACGATTCAAGCTCGAGTACTTCACCCTGGCCGAGGCACTGAAACAGGCCGGATATGCGACCGGCCATTTTGGCAAATGGCACCTCGGGCCTGAACCGTATGACCCTTTGCACCAAGGATTCGATGTCGACTTGCCTCATTGGCCGGGCCCCGGCCCGGCGGGCAGCTATGTGGCACCGTGGCGATTCCCAAACTTCAAAGAACGCAAACCGGGCGAACACATCGAAGATCGTATGGGGGACGAAGCCGTTACGTTCATCCAACAACATCACAACGAACCGTTCTTTTTGAACTATTGGCAGTTCTCCGTTCACGCGCCATTCGATGCGAAGCCTGATTACGTGAAGAAGTGGCGAAACCGAGTCGATCCCGACAATCCTCAACGCAGCCCGACCTATGCCGCCATGGTCGAATCGCTTGACGACAATGTCGGAAAGATGCTCGATGCACTCGACCGGTTCGGTTTGACCGATCGAACCATCATCATCTTCTTCTCGGACAACGGCGGGAACATGTACAATCAGGTCGACGGCACAACGCCGACCAGCAACGCCCCGTTGCGAGGCGGTAAAGCAACCATGTACGAAGGAGGAACGCGTGTGCCATGCATCGTGTCATGGCCCGGCGTGACCAAGCCCAACACTCGCTCGGACGCTATCATCCAAA
>JAJSAJ010000555.1 GCA_024274855.1 Planctomycetota bacterium
CGTCGCACGCCAACAATCTTCAGCTCGCCCAAAGCGCTCTTCAAGTCGTCCAGTTTCTGCTTGTTCAACTCTTCCGTATCGAGCAGTTTCGTCACGACAGGCCGATCGTCGTGGTACTCGATCAGTTTCTCCAACTTCCACTCTCCCTTGTCCGAGACCCAACGCGTGTCGGCTTCGAACCGGCGTTCGAATTTCTGCAACACCGTTTGCCCCGTGATGGCTGTCGCCGTCAGGATCGAGTAATCCTTCAGGACCACTTTCTCGACATCAAACGTATTGATTTTCAACAGATCACGTTCAATCCATTTGTCGAACTCGGTCGGGAACTTGTTCGGGTCGATCTTGACGATATAGACGGGATTCTGGCCAGGCTTTCGAACAAACCGTTGCTGATCCGCCCCCTTGACCAGCTTTCCGATGATCAGTTGAGCCAGTTTCTTGCCTTTGGAGTTCCGCACTTCGACCAACAACCCCACCCCTTTTTGGCTCGCATCCAGTTTTTCCTTGTTCGGCTCGACAACACCGTACATTTCATGCTCCGACGCCTGCTCCGAAGCGATATCCAGTACCTGAAGATCGATCAGGGCGGTGGCTGCCGAGCGCATTTGCGAGTCGGCATCGGCCGGGTAATTGGAGCTGGAAGGAATACCCCAAAGCCCGGTTTTCTTGTCTCGGGCCACCTCGAATTCGCTCAATTGGCCCACATCCTCCGCGAACTTGACGATTTTCAAGTCGGCAGCTGCTTCCGGGTCCTTGAAATCCGCGAACAAAGGCTTGCCAACCAGGCTCGGCGCTTTGAAAGTCTCTTGCTTGGGATAGGTAAAGATAGCGACCAGGGTCACGACCAGCGCTACGCCTGCAAAGATAAGTGTCTTGATCGCTTCGTTCATATCAGGTTCTCCTCGACCGATTCCGAGAATCAACTTCAGGGATTGGAACTACTTACAGTCCGCCACCAAACTCCGGCCCAAGTGCGAAACCTCGGGGGTTCCCGCATCTTGTACCAATTCCGTGACAGTTTCCTAACGCAACCGTGATTTTTCGATCCCTTCGCGTTCGCGCAATCGACGCTTAACAAAAACGATGATGCCGATCAGGAAGGGCGGAATCCAGGGAATCGCAACAGCCCAGAACTTATAGACAAACTGCATCCGCTGGATACCCAGATCAACGTCTCTTCGGATCCGGTCAAGTGATCTTTCGCGATCTCGCTCAAGCCCTTGTTTTTCAATAGCCAGTCGACGTTGAGCAACATCCTGCTTTTCAGCCAGGCGTTGCATCTTCTCTTTCAACTCGACCTCGTTGATCTCTTTACCCTTCGCCTGTTTGTCTTTCAAGTCATTGACGATATCCTGGACCTTCTTCATCATTTCCTTGTTCTTATCTTCGGCTTTCCGAACCGCATCGTCATACTTGGCCTGGAACTCGATGCGTTTCTTAAACTCATCTTGCCGGGCCTGTTCAATACGACCTTCAACGACTTTCAAGGTACTGTAGTAGGGTCGGCGTTTGCGGATCTCGATGTACTCGGTATCGCCCGAGAGGACATCGATAACATCGAGCATGAACGTCACGTTTTCGAACTGCCACTGAATATCCTCCTGCTCCTCGGGCCGTGCTCGAATCCGCAGGAACGCCGGGATCATTAAATCGATGTCCGCAACGTAGATAACTCGCAGCTTTTTCACACCGGCATCGGACGACGGCTCTTGGTCACTGCCATCGTCCTTGCCTTTCTCGGACTTGTCCTTGTTTTCCGTCTCTTTTTTCTTATTAGGGTCCTTGTCGCCACCGGCCTTCTGATCATCGGACTTATCATTATCGGCAGCCGTATCGTCCTCAATCATCGCGGCAAGTGTCATTTTGCCACGACGATGCTGCATCGCCTTCAGCATTGCCGGATCCGCTTGGTACCGCATGAAGTCCTCATGCGTAATTGTCCCGGCCAGTTCGCGAGTCGTCACGAGTTTCGTGAACTTCAGGTCGCTCTCCGTATCCGGCTCGATCATGCCTGGGAACGGGAAGAAAACTTCATACAATCCCGAAGTAACGGGACTCTTCTGATTCAACACACCGATCGGCTCTTCCTGGTCTTCTCGTACGAAGATCCATTCATCCGGAATCCCGGTGATTTGAAGTTTTTGATACGGATTGTAACGCTGCCACACCAAATCCGGCTGAAACAGATTCTGGGGCCCACCACGCTCGCCAAGCGACTTGATCCCGAGTGCCTTCCAAAGCTCGCGAATATCCGCTTTGGGCATCGGACGCTGGCCCATCATCATGCCGCCCGGCGGTTGTTTCGGCTGTCCCGTACCGGGCACGCCACCCGTGAAGAAAGGTACCGGGTCTTCGAAGACGGCTGTTGGAATGCCGCTGCGAATCGCCGCCACCAGATTGTTCATTGCCTCCGGAGCCATCGACGAGGGCTGAACCACCAGCAGCACGTCGAATCGATCCGGCTCGATCGGCTGGGTCAAATCGACCTCTTCGACGTCATATTGCTTTTCCAACTCCTGCACAATCGCCTGCTTCGGCAACTGCCGAGGCTGACCACCCGCGAAACTGAATCCCCCGAACAACTGCGCATCGGTCCGAACAATCCAAAGCCTCTTCCGCTGGGACTGGGCAACCGTATTGATCGATCGAATCAGCTCGTACTCGACCGGGATCCCATAATCAAAAAAGGGCACAACAACCTTTTCCAGCCCACAGCGAAACG
Organism: Planctomycetota bacterium; assembly: GCA_024274855.1. Lineage (GTDB taxonomy): Bacteria > Planctomycetota > Planctomycetia > Pirellulales > Pirellulaceae > JAJSAJ01. Next base: position 2,723 of record JAJSAJ010000555.1, read on the forward strand.
CGGCGCCCAGAATGACGCTCTTGTCGACAATGGCCCCACGGGACCTAGTGCGAACGTTCTGCGGCCGAATACCAAACTGCTCCTCGGCCAACGCGGCCTCTTCGCTGAACGGCTCAAGATTGCCGTGCACGTTTACACGCACTTTCCCACCGGACATCGCTTCGAACTCTTTGAGCATCGCGACCAGGTTCAACCGCGTCTTGACGTATTGCTCAGGAACGTCAGCACTGATGAAAGCATCCACATAAATCGGATGCTTTGTCTTGAGATTCTTGACCAATGCCTCGGTGTCTGCCGAAAGCGAACTGATCTTCCCCCGCGTTACATCCGCCCGGACCCCACTGTGGCCCGAGAAAAACACGGTCAATCCCAGCGCCGCCACAATCATTGCACAACTGCGGATCAGATAGTGACTGAATAGTGAATTGCCGTCACGACCGCCATACCAGTGCCGAGCCCCAATCAATACCATGCTCAAATACAAACCAACGACAACCAGCATCAGGAAGTAGGCAACCGATGACAGAGTAATGACACCTCGCCCGAACGGGTCGAATTGGGCCGCGATACTCCAGTTCGAGACCAAACGAGCCATATTCGTCCCGGGGAGAAAATGGACTGTCTTCGTCGGAAGAATCACATCCGCCATCTTCATGAAAACGAGGGGCAAGTTGAAAATCAGCCCTAAAATAAACCCAATCGTCAAGTTGCGCGTTAAGAAAGAAGCGACCATGCCGACCGATAACATAGCCAATCCCGTGAACCAGTACCCCAGATACGTTGACAGGAACAAGCCAAGATCGACATCGCCTAGCGTCAACGACAACAAGACCGTGAAGTTCGAAATTTGCGAGAAGACCAGCGATGCGGTGAAAATCGCCGCGGCCGCCAGGTATTTGCCAATCACAATATCGAAGTCACCCGCCGGCAATGTCAGTAACAACTCATCCGTGCCCTGACGCCGTTCCTCGGACCAGATGCTCATCGTGATCGCCGGAATGAACACAAGCATGATGTACGGAAGGTACTTGTTCAGCTGATCAAGGTTGGCCAGATTCGCTGCGAAAAAATCGTGTGGGTAGAAGGCGGCAAACGATGTCAAGGCAACGAACTTGCAAAGGAACACATATCCCGTCGGGTTACTGAAATAACCGATGAAATTGCGTTTGGCTACGGCATACGCGGCCTTCTTGACCGAGAACAATGGAACCAATGCCAGAGCAATAACGCCGACAAAGACCACGTCAATACCCAGAAGTTTGAGCAACTCGAGAAAAATGGTCATAGCTTCAACCTGTTCTTATCGTTTCTTCGCTGTTGCATTCAAATGAACAAAACCCGCGAGCGA
>JAJSAJ010000556.1 GCA_024274855.1 Planctomycetota bacterium
AGCTCCCCCGGCAAGACTCGAACTTGCGACAAGGCGGTTAACAGCCGCCTGCTCTACCAACTGAGCTACAGGGGATCAAGGAAAGTATCCTACTGAATCGTCTGCTTCTCCGCAATCCGTGAATTGTATTGGTTCGCACCCTCCTGGCCGCAGGGGGGGCGGCAGCACTTTGGCGAATCGGTATCGTGACCCGGCTCAATCAACTTGCTCGGGACAGACAGTCCGCTCTTTCTCCATCACAACCTGATTGCCGTACTCGTTGAACGTGACCGACGACATGTAGGTGCGCATCAGCATCAGGCCTCGCCCTGAAGGCAGTTCGAGATTGTCCTCATCCGTCGGGTCCGGAACATCGGCCGGGTCGAATCCCGACCCTTCATCGGTAATCTCGATCCGGACTCGCTCGGGATCCACATCGAACATGACCGTCACGAATTTCTCCGGGTCTTTCTGGTTGCCATGCTTAATGGCGTTGACCAGTGCTTCCTCGAGTGCCAGATGGACGGCAAACAGATCGTGGTCCTCCCAACCGACATTTCGCATTTGCTCCAAGAGCTGAGCAATCAAGGCGCTACCGGACGCGGTATCGCTCGCGATACGCTGCTCAGAAGACCACGTCCTGGGCTGATTCACCATGAGTTTCACCGCTGAACCGCAAGTGGCTGCCAATCAGCCGAAGTAAATTGTGTGCCGGCTGAGGCCATGCTCACCAGTCATGTATCAAACATGCACGCACCGTGCGCCCATGCACATATCGAAACTCAAAGCAAACTCCGCGAAAGGCTCGCCTGAAACGGCCATACCGCTGGACATGGCACCAGCCAAACCTCGCGTCGCCCAGGCGGCAGGGCCGCCAACCAGCTTCAAGCTACCGCTCGGACCCACACGGCCCGCATCCGTTTGTCGCTCGGGATCGTCCAAACGCCGGCGCCCCCGTGCATTTGCTCCACAATAAATCGGTTCGTCTAGAAAGACTGGATCGCCGTAGCCTCGTCCTCCTGGATGTCGAACAACTGATTCAATCGGGTGATGTCAAACACTTCGCGAATTTCCGGGCGCAAACAGCAGAGTTTCATTTTCCCTTGATGGTTACTAACTTTCTTGTCCAGCACAATGAGTTTGTTCAACGCGGAACTTGACAAGAACTCCACACACGCGAAGCTAAGCAGCAATTGTTTGCACTGATCTTGCTCAACCAACGCAAAAAGCTCTTCGCCCAGTTGCTGGATGTTCGTCGGATCAAGGATCTTGCGGTCAAGAAACCGGACCACGGTCACGCCTTCAATCTCCGCGACTTCGATTCGACGTTGTACGGTCATTCTTGCTCCCTGTTTCAAACTCAGCCCACACCCAACACGCTGAGCCGATGGAGCCCAACAGCCATGCCACGGCGAATAGCGTCGCACGATCTTGAATCAGTCGAAAAGGTGTTCGCGCCGTAAGTTGGTTTTGGATATGATATTCCCGTCGATTGGCCGGTGTCAACCACGATCACAACTTCTCGGCTAACGGTTTGAGCACGGCTCGGTTCAGTATCAGAAAATTCTCGCCTCGGTATTCGGTAACGACTCCGCTCACACTCCATTGTCGGCCTTTAGTATTATCGAATATGTGCCAGATCCGCTCCAATGCTAAATTTTCAAGCACCCGAAAACCTCGGCCGTCGTTGGCGTCTACGTAGAAACTCATCCGGTCACCAGTCGCCTTGAACGTTCCCAGGGTATTGTCCAGCGGCGTTCCCTCACGAATCGGCTTGGCCGACGACCCTTCCGGTGCACTATCGGCGGCACGCACCGCTAGAGCGCCTTGCAAGGGGGCTGAAACCGGACGCCTTGCCCGCTCGGCTCCGACAACGGAGCTAAGCATCAAGGACCATCGCACTACAGCACTACTCGGCCACCCCCCAATGCGTCTAAGTGCACCGGGCCAGTTCCGAAGCACCGGCGAATCGTTCACCTCGGACCCACCCGTTCGATGCGTCTCCAATACTCGATTTGGTAGTTTTACGTGCGGAACAATGGCTGGAATATTCGCCCGACCTTGTTCGGACCGTCTGGCCGGCGTCTACCGTATTTCACCGAAACCCAGAAGCCGCATTGGATTCGTTCGTCCCATCGACACTAACCTCTATTGTTGTCCTGATTGATACGATCATTTACCCAGGTGTTTGTCACCGATGGGTACACATCGACACCACAAGCGGTAGATCATCCTGCCGCAGTTCCCCACGTAGTGCAGGCGTCCTTTTCAAACATACGCCAAGAGGACATTCGGCGCTTGATTGAAAGGCGCATCTGAGCACTTTTCCGGCGTTTTCATCCCCTTGAGCTCCACGAATTCACCTGGAAAAACCATCACGATGCGTGCCACTGGCACGGGCGTCACATTCGGTGTTTCGTGCGACTCGGTCAAGTCTTCTCGGAAGTCTGTTCGATATCACGCAATAGGTCTTTCAACATCGACAGCGAGCCAGGCGACCGAGTAGTCGCACGAAGTGAGCTGGTTGAGCATACGTGGTATGAGGGCCTGAGCACGATCCACGGAGAAGGAGCCATGGAACTGAATCGCAACCAGTACATGATGATTGGGCTGGTGATGCTGGCCATGGGCATTCAATTCCGCCGCGTCGAATCGTTCGTATTGAACGAGCAGGCGACGGCGATCATCGCCAAGCAAATCAAGAGAGAGCCGGATGTAGCGACGACCTTCGTGCCGTCGTTCGGTTCAGCCCCCCCGCCGGCCAAGCGTGTCATCAAACCTCCGCGGTGGCTCGGCTGGATGCTGCTTTCCGCAGGTGGCGTGCTGATGCTGTACAGCTTGGCGATGCCCAAACCGGGTGGTTAGGCTGGTTGCGAAAGCGCTGCCCGGGGCTTCGATCGTCAGCCGATCCAGCAGCAGGCGGCCAGACTCCGGCTGCCGTTCCGAACCTCTTGTCGCGTCTTAGATTGCGCGTAGTCGTTCACGGGATTCTCGTCTGCCATCCGATTTCTCACACGTCCAATTTATCATTAGTCATTTGACATGACTCATTTATCATCGAGAGAGGTAGCGCAGCGGGGTCATACTCTTCCCACTGACAACTGATAAATGACAACTGCCCCTCCACGCACTCTCGCCGTGAACGGTTACGATTACGCCCTGTCCCGCTCGGCAAGCGGGACCTACCTGGAGCGTCATCCGTTGAAGGACTAGGGTCCCTCGTTTCGGCCAAAGTCTCGAATAGTATCTTCGACACGTCGGCGAAGGCCACTCGTCACCGAATCTTCCAGGAGATTCTCTTGTTTGGCAGCCGCAATCGCCAGCGTCAGCGACCTATGCTCGCTCCATTGTTCCGGCCCAAACTGGCGGATATCGACGTAGATATCCCCAAACTGGCTGGTGACTTTCGGGATTAGGTGAAGGCCGTCTTCGGCCCGAATGATGTGATATTTCAGGCTGGTGAACATCAAGGCAGCCCCCACCAACACCCCGAAAACAAACGTGCTGAGTCGATTCATGGCATTCCTCAGTTGACGAATCCTAGTTCAATTGACCAAAACTGTACCGTGGAATCGGGCCAATTGGCAAGTGGAATTGCCGGCGACGGGGGCCTGTCGAGTTGCGGCGAGCAGCCGGATCTCGTTTTTTTCCTCTCATTGCGCCCGGTCGGGTGGCCCCCCATAACCACGTTTTGGTATTCTCATGCGATCAGGTCCCGCGAACCGCTGAGCTCGGCCCACTGCGGCAACGTGGTTCTCGACCGATTATCGCTGGATCACGTGGCAATCGGCAAACGAACTCAGAGGGTTTCCCAAGGGCCCAAGACGCATCGTACGCAGTCGATCGACGGCATGATTGCAGGGTGGTCCGCAGTTCGGCGGTGGCAGAGACGCGTCACGAGACATCCGATTTCGAGTCCCAAGGCTGAATTCTGAATATCATGAGTGCTTCCGACACCAACTCGGTCACCGACAAAAGTGCAGCCCAAGAGAATAAGCGGCCGGGTCCCCCCGAGAGCCTGCGATCGGTCAGTTTTTGGGCATTGTTGGCAACCCAGTTATTAACTGCAATCAACGACAACACATTTCGCTGGTTAGCTGTCGGCATTGGCAAAGACTATGTCGATCCGGCCAATGTCGGCAATGTTTTGATGGCTGGGACTGCGTGTTTCGTTCTGCCTTACCTGCTGCTGGCAGCCCCGGCCGGCTATTTGGCGGACCGATTCGACAAGAGAAACGTAATTGTCGGCTGCAAGATCGTGGAGATTGTCATTATGGCGTTGGGCGTCGGGGCAATCGCCATTGGGATTCACCCGATCGTGAACCTGGTATTGTTGTTCGTGGTTGTAGGGCTCATGGGCGCTCAGAGTGCTCTTTTCGCACCATCGAAGCTAGGTAGCATTCCCGAGTTATTACGTTCCGAGCACATTTCCGCGGCGAACGGCCTGTTCGGCCTTGCAACGGTCGGCGCGACCGTAATTGGCATGGTCCTGGGCAGTTGGTTAAGCGATGTGACGGGGTTTCGCGGCCAGGAGCAGTGGTGGCTATCCGGTCTGGTTCTTTTGAGCATCGCGTTGGTTGGTTTGTCGTTAAGTCTCTTGATTCGACGATTACCGATCGCCAATCCGTATCGCAAATTTCCCTGGGATGCGGCGCGGCAGACGGTCCGTGATTTTAAAACGCTGGCCTCGAACCTGCCGCTGCTGCGAGTTGCGTTGGGTGTGGTCTTTTTCTGGTCAGTCGGTGCTTTGGCGCAAATGAACATCGACCAGTTTGCCTTTGAAGGAGGCGCGTTGACCGAGACGGACAAGATTCCGCTTTTGGTTTCGTTGATTGTGGGCGTCGGTTTGGGGAGCATATTGGCGGGCATCTGGTCGGGGGACCACGTTGAGCTGGGAATCCTTCCACTCGGTGCATTTGGTGTCGCCATTTGTTCCATGTTGTTGTTCACAACAGCGGGAACGATTCTCCAGCCTGCCGCAGGTGTAACCGGTGCTCTAGTTTGGGTCTGTTTCCTGTTGATGGCGCTTGGACTCAGCGCCGGCTTGTTCGATGTTCCCTTGGAGTCGTACATGCAGCACCGAAGTCCGCCCGACCAACGCGGCTCGGTGCTGGCCGCGACCAATTTTCTGGTTTTCGGGGGCGTGCTGATTGCGGCATTATTATTCGGCTTTTTGCGACGTCCCGCATCGGAGGGCTCGCTGGACAACATTCCGGATCTTCGATCACAGCGTGCGGCGATGTCGTCCGACGAGCGTTTGGAGATCGACGACCTTGTCGCTCGATTCGAAAAGGCGTTGCATGCCGACCAAATGCCGAAGCTGGAAACGTACCTCGACGAGGCCCCAGACTCGGTGCGCAACGTTGCCTTGGCTCGTCTGTTATGGTCCGAGTTGGAATATCGTCACGAGCGAGGCGACTATGTCGACAAATACGCGTACTTTGCCAAGTTTCCGGACGTTACGGAAAAGGAGTTGGCCAAGGAAGTCTTTGATCAGGCAATTGGCCTGCCATTCCTTACTGCTCGCCAGATATTTCTGGTGGCCGGCCTATTCACCGTACCGGTATTTCTCTATATCGTCTTCCTGATCCCGCAATCATCGGTCCGGTTCATGGTCTGGTTGCTGAGTCACACGGCATACCGAATTCGCGTTTTTGGTCGCGAGAATTTGCCGGACCGAGGTGGTGCCTTGTTGGTGGCCAACCATGTATCGTGGTTGGACGGTGCGTTGCTTCTGTTGACCAGTTCACGGCCGGTCCGAATTGTAGCTTTTTCCAATGGATTCCGAACTCGCCCGCTCCGTTGGATGGCTCGATTGACGGGTGTTATCCGAATCGACACGAGTCCGCGGAAGATTCGAGCCGCATTGGACGACGCCCAGGAGGCGTTGAAACGGGGTGAGTTGGTTGGCATCTTCCCCGAGGGCGGGATGACTCGGAGCGGGCTGATGCAGACCTTTCGGCCTCGGTTGATGGCGATCACCCGAGGCACGAAGGTGCCGGTGATTCCCGTCTATCTGGATGAGCTTTGGGGTAGTATTTTCAGTTTCCATGGTGGCCGTTTCTTTCGGAAATGGCCTAGACAGTGGCCCTATCCGGTCTCAATTCACTTTGGGCCTCCCGTGCACAATCCCGAGAACATCTATCGCGTGCGACGGGCCGTACAAGAATTAGGAGCGACAGCCGTGCAGCAGCGAACCAACAGCATGCCGAGGGTAACAACAGCGTTCATTCGCAGTTGCAAGAAACAGAAGCGGATTGAAAAGATCGTCGACTCGATGGGCACGACGTTGACTGGAGGCGACACACTGCTTCGGACGTGGATTCTCCGGCGCGTGCTCCGACGCGAGATACTGGATAAGGATGAAAAAAACGTCGGTGTTCTCCTGCCCCCGTCGGCACCCGCATTGCTCACGAACGCGGCATTGGCTATCGACCATCGAGTAGCCGTCAACTTGAATTACACCGTATCGGAGGACGTTATGAACGCTTGCATTCGGCAAGCGGGCATTCGCCACGTACTGACCAGTCGTCGGGTAATGGAGAATTTTACCTTTGACTTGGACTGCGAAGTCGTATTTCTGGAGGAGATGCGTGATCGTGTCACTTGGCTTGACAAACTGATCGGCGCATCGGCGACCTACATCGTTCCGGCGGGCCTGCTAGTTGGTTATCTGGGTCTGCAAAAAGCGGCCATCGACGATCTGCTGACGATCATCTTCACATCAGGGTCAACGGGCGAGCCGAAGGGCGTCATGTTGACACACGGCAACGTAGCCTCGAACGTTGAGGCAGTGGAGCAAGTGGTCTGCATCTGTCCCGATGACGTCCTGCTTGGCATCTTGCCTATGTTTCATTCGTTTGGATACACGATCACGATGTGGACGGCATTGAGTCTGACGGTCAAAGGCGTCTACCATTTCAACCCGCTTGACGCGCGTCAGATAGGCAAGCTCTGCCGCCGGCATGGGGGCACGATTCTGCTGGCCACGCCGACCTTCCTGCGCTCCTACATTCGCCGGTGCAACAAGGAGGATCTCGCCTCGCTTAACGTGGTCGTCACCGGCGCGGAAAAACTGCCCCGTGATGTGGCCGATGCCTTTGAAGCCAAGTTTGGTGTTCGGCCGGTGGAAGGCTATGGATGCACCGAAACGGCCCCCCTGGTTTCCGTCAATATACCACCCTCTCGGAGCTTGACAGCGGAACAGGTCGATCGGAAAGAAGGGACTGTCGGACGTCCCATCCCGGGTGTCGCCGCCAAAACGCTCGATTTGGATACCGGCGTCGAACTCGGAACCGGCCAACCGGGAATGCTTCTGGTCAAGGGCCCCAATATCATGAAAGGGTACCTGGACCGGCCGGAACTGACGCGCGAAGTCATTCGCGATGGCTGGTACGTCACCGGCGACATTGCTTTGATCGACGAGGACGGTTTTATCAAGATCACGGGGCGGGAAAGCCGCTTCTCAAAAATTGGCGGCGAGATGGTCCCGCATATCCAAATTGAGGAAATGCTGGACGAATTGATAGGATCGGCAGAGGAAGGCGAGCTGAGAATCGCGGTCACAGCCGTTCCGGATCGGCGTAAGGGCGAGCGTTTGATTGTGCTCCACACGCAGTTGGAGCAAACACCGGCAGAGTTATGCAAGAAGCTGGCGGAGGCAGGCCTGCCCAACATTTATATCCCGTCGCCGGACAGTTTTTGCCAAGTCGATCACGTGCCGGTGCTCGGGGCAGGCAAGATGGACCTCCGCGGCATCAAGCAAATCGCTCTTCAGCGAATGGGGCCGGAAGCGAGTCCCGACAAATAGCCTCGCGAGGTCCTGGTTCAGCGGGCGTTTTGCCGTAGTCGTTCACGGGATTCTCGTCTGCCATCGCGTTAGCACCGGAGTTTTTCCCGATTTCCGACACGCCCGATTTATCATTAGTCATTTGACATTACTCATTTATCATCGAGAGCGGCAGCGCAGCGGGAGCATACTGGGGCATACGTCTTCCACTGACCACTGATAAATGATAAATGATAACTGCCCTTCCACGCACTCTCGCCGTGAACGGTTACGTTTCGCCCTCCCATGGCAACAACCGCCAGTCCACGAAAAGGCCAGTCACTCAACAACCGCTAGCGAATGTGGGGACACGTTCTGAGGCAAGCTTAATCAGATCCGATCAAGGACGTTGTTTCGGGCGGGGCCGCAATGTGGGACACCTGGCCGGACTGACTACGGGCGGCCATAGCGCGAAGAACAGCCCGCTGGCTCACTTCGGTGGTCAAGCTGGTGAACTGGGCGCGCACGTTCGGATCGACGTTTTTCAAACGGGTTGTTAGTCGCTGGACGCCTGGTCCGTTGGATTCGACCGCCCGCGAAATCTGGCTGAGAAACCGAGTCGATTCGGTGAAGTTGGAATCGGCCGTTCGACCGAGCAACGGGTGCAATGTCTTAGCCAGAATTTCGACACCGGCATTGTCCATCTTAACGAACGCATCGAGCTGGCTGGATATGTGGCTTTGGCCTTGGGGATCTTTGGCGTACTTGGACGTCAGCACCAAAACGCTGCGCCCGGTAATTCGCCGCGGGGCCAAGGCACCGTCATAATAGCCTTCGGCAAAAAATACATGGACTTGGCGCGTCCCATAGACCAACTCGGCCTTCGTAACGGTCCCAGCCCCATCCGCCGCATCATAGGCATACGGACCGGTCCGCTTGATACGTGCTTTGGTCACCCCCATTACCTGCCACATATTAACAACGATTTCCGGATTCCGAATCAAGAAAACATAAAGATCCGCATCGCACGTGATTTGCTGAACCGGCATTCGTCGGTAGATTGTCGGTGAGTTCACGACAGCGCGCAGCTTGGACCGCATTGGCTCGGAAACGTAATCAAACGGTATTGCTCGGATGGCCTGCTGGCGAGATGCTCGACTCGTGCTTGGCCGACTTGGCAATCTGCCGGCGCCCAGCAAAATCTGGCCTGGCAATGCCCCCCAGGCAAGTGCACCAAGTCCCCATCGCAGACACTTGCGTCTGTCACGGCACGCGTGCGCTACGTTCCGGGCACGTGCGCACACCGCGTCCCCCCGGGCCGGTGTCACCGGCCTGCTAGCTTTGCCTTCCATAATCCCCCCTTGTGGATAACCGGCGACCGGAAACGATGTCATGGGGCATTTTCCGCGGCAAATCCGCAATCGGCCGGACTGGGGTACTCAAAACAAGTCCCTCCAGCGCCCTGGTCGGCTGGTTGCGGACTGGCAAGATTTGCCGGTCATAATGGTTTTTCGGCCGATCATGGTCCTGAAGCCCAGTCAAACTGGCCAAGTCGCTGCAACAGTAGGTGCTGGCGCGTCGAAACACGTGCTACCGCAGCGTTTTGCACAAATCAACTTCTTCGGTTCCGCGACCGCACCCGGTTGCGCTGGGTGGGGTCAAATGCTCTTGCCAGATTCGCCGTGTTTCTTGACAATCGGCCCGCCAAGAGGCGAGCGGACAGGATGAAACTTCAGAGGCTCTACCATGAAACTAACGTACGTCGGCTTTCTGCTCGCCACAATTCTGACAGCTGGAATCATCTGGCTGTCGCCTGTGGGTCCTCTGGCAGAACACTGGCTGGTGGGCCATTGGGCCAACCGACTCGACAACGCGCCCGACCACAAGGTTGCGGCCTATCTGGACCAAATGGCTCTTCTGGATGGAAGCGGTTTGGAAACACTGGTTGACGCCATGGCCAGTCCTCGCGAAGTCGTGTCGACAACAGCCGGCCAAACGCTGCACCAATTGTTGGATCGTTGGAAGCGGGTGCCGGTTGGCCAGTCTAGCCTCAAGATAGCAAAGCTGGCGAGTCTGTTGGCCCGAGACGCTGGGAGAATGGACCGAACTGGCCGCGTCGCAGCCGCTGACTTGGCGCAGCGAATTCTAGAATGGCCGGTTTACAACCCGGCAACCGACCGCGCGCTGTTGATCATCAACTGTGATACGGTGATTCGATTGGCCGTGCAGAACACGCCCCCAACACGGGCCAAGATGCCAAGACCAACAGCATCCGAGTCGGAATCGCGTCTTGTGCGGCATGATCCCACACTCACCGACTTACGTTCCGAACAGACGCGGACCTCACTTGCCGTGAACGGGCCCGACACAAAGACCCTGCCATTGATCCCTGGTGGCGATCTTCCGGTGTCTCCGACGGAATTGCCGCCCCTGCCTCCTTCCTTGGCTCCCCTCGCAACGCCGCACGCTGTTTCGGCGCACCTGCCTCCGGGGCTGATGCCCGGTCCGCCTGAACCACTGCCTCCCAGTCGCTTGCCCGATACCGAGACGTTTGCCATTCCGGTTGGTCCAGTGAGCGATCCTGCCGGCGAGCCGCGAAAACTCGATTTCCAGAGTCACCAGCCAACGCTCGCAATTCCGCCCGAGTCGGCTTCGGCTGCCTCTTCGTCACTCGAGTTGCTGTCCGACCGACAACTGATCCAACGTCTTGGCGCTAGCGACACTGGGCAAAATCGTAAGGCGACGAATGAACTGAGGCGACGCGGACTGCGTGATAGTGAGCTGAGGCTTGCAAAGATGCTCAATACGTCGGACACCCCGACACGGCGTCGTTTTGTGGAGTCGTTGGCAAACCTCCCCATTTCGTCGCGACGCTGGTTGCTTTACTTCAGCCAGGACGAAAACGCCGAGGTCCGTCTGGCTGCGGCGATTCGGATGGCAACGTCACGAGATTCCGTCCTTCATCAGCGTCTGCGGGTCATGCGACAGACCGAATCCGACGAGGAAGTACGCCGGCAGCTGGATCGGTGGGCAGAGTCCCAATCGGACACGTACTTGCGTTAGGGTCTTGATCGTCACGTGGTCCAGCACACGGGAGGGCGAAGCTCCTGCTGAGCCGTAACGTCAACCAGCGTCGACACTTTTCAGCGGCTCGGTTCCCGTTGGCCCAGCTAACGATCACTGCCTTGCGTTAGCATGTTGCTGCGCAGCCGATTGGCCCGCTCCAGACATCTGCCTCGACTTAAAGAATGCTTGCGACGAAGTCGATGGAGGAATACGGGTTAAAGTCCGTGGAACTCCAGGCCTCGACGCGAAACGAATCCGCAGCTATTTGGTGGTTCGTCGTTTATGCTTTTGTTTAACGGCTTTTTCCGCCGTGACATGCGGAGCTCGTAGCGAACGCATATAGCGGCGTTGGCCGTACAAACCAACATACTTCCGTTGATAGAGGCGAAGATTTAGTCCGGGCATCGGCGACACGTAGGACCGCACGCGTCCCTCATCATCCAACAGGGCGAACGGGGGCGCAATACGCTTGGTTGAATGGACCGGCACCAACCAGCCTTCCGCGATGAAATCATTGTTACTACTCGACTCAATACCGTTCGCTTCAATCGCGCCCACTGGACTGACGTAGGGATCGATCGCGACGGCACGATTTCGAGCGGCCTCTTCATCAGAGGATTGGGGCAAAGGTGAAACAGTGTCGGGGCGATTGTCATCGCTGGGCCCCTCAAGCATTAACAGGTAACGCTGCTTCAACTTCTCGAATTCGGTGATTCGTTTCGACAGAACTCGCACATCGTGCTGCCATCGGGTTCCGTCGGCCTTTTCATTCAGTGCGTTGGCGCGCTGACGTAACGAACTCAAGTTCCACTGTTCTATCGGCTGACTGACCAACAGGCCGAGATCCACGTTCAATTGTCCGACACGAGTCTCGAGGCTTGTCGTGTCATCGGCAATCGATGTGGGTGTGGCGACACCAGTCGATTTTGAATGTGAGTTGTCCGCGCTATGCGCCGCCGGCTTCTTGCTGCCAGTCGGTCGAAACCCAGTCAGCTGAATGGTCGACGACGTTACGTGATGGCCGGCCGCCTTCGGGGAATTGGCGTACTGCATGTGAATCCACCGAAACTCGCCGGCCGGGGGTGCAATCCGGTAGTAAGTTTCGATCGCAAAGCCGGGACCGACCGAAAGAGCCTCTTTTCCGAGCACGCTTACTTGTTCGTCCTGGTCCAGTCGGACCTGCCATTTTAGCTGACCGTTGCGGCCGATCGACGAGCCGACCCAAGCCACGGCACTCTCAACGTTTATTTTGCCGATCCTTGGATCTGTATCGATTTTCAGATGACGTGCGGCAACCCAGCCAAAACTGTCCTTGGGCGGACGAATGGCCAGCCAGCCACCCGGCTCCTGCCGGTAGATCTTGACGTTGTCCCCCTTTCGCAAAATGCCGGTTGCGTAGTAGTTCCAGCCTGGTCCGCACCGTACTTCCACTTCGGGCAGGACAATTCTGGCCTCATAGGGGAACTGGTCTCCAGCCGGTGCCGCGCCACACCATGGCTCGGCTAACACCAAAAAGCATCCGATCAGCGTTAGTCCCGCAGCGCGCATGGCAGCCTCGTCATTTCCTGAACGCATGAAAGAAACTTGCCCCACGAAAAACCGGGCACTCGGTCAACGAACCGTGGGCGCGTTCTTGTAGCGAAAAACGGCCGCCCACTCAAGGGGGATTCACTGATGGGCCGAGCCTAAAAAGAGAATTGGACAGTAAAGGCTGATGAGGGGGGCTAGGTAGACAAGGTAAGTAGTCTGTCGCAAGCTACCTATCCGCAGTCGCGCTGCGTAGGTTTTCGTAGCCCCCAGGCTTCTTGCTTAGAGCGTGCCCCGTAATTGGGCGGGCGAGCCACTGGGTGAAAGCATGGAATCCTCGGGCCGTTCCGGCTCGGCGGGAGCTTCGCCCTCCCATGGCAACAACCGCTAGTTACGCGGGACGGTTTTTAGAACTGATGGCCCGGCTGTGGACCATCTCGCGTGGTGGTCAAGATCTCCGGGCCATCCTCAGTCATCAGAATGGTATGCTCGAACTGAGCCGAGGGTTTGTTGTCGCGAGTGCGGACGGTCCAACCATCCTGTCGATCGAGGACCGTGTAACGCGTGCCCGCGTTGATCATCGGCTCGATTGTAAAACATGTTCCGGGAAAGATCCGATGCTGACGGGCTTGGCGAGTCGGGTAGTGCGGTACGGAGGGATCCTGGTGAAAACGCCGTCCCAAACCATGGCCAACATATTCATGCACCACGCTAAAGCCGCGTTGGGTTGCAATTTCGACGATCACTTCACCGATCACAACAACACTGCAACCAGGCTGAAGGGCATCAATGGACGCGTGCATGCAGTCGAACGCACACTGAGTCAACTCGCGAGCCGAGTCGGATACCCGTCCGATCAAGAACGTCTCGGACTGGTCTCCGTGCCAGCCATCAACGATCGATGTGACATCCACGTTGATAATATCGCCCGACTTCAGCTTGTAGGAATCGGGAATCCCGTGACAAATGACGTTATTCACACTCGTACAACAGCTCTTGGGAAACCCCTGGTATCCGAGCGGAGCGGGCACATGCCCGTAATCGAGAGTGTACTGATGGACCACACGGTCGATTTCAGCGGTTGTAACGCCCTCTTTAATGAACGGTCGGACATGATCCATCAGCTGGGCGTTAAAGCTGCACGCTGCACGCATTGCTTTCCGCTCGGCACGATTCAAACGCAATGATCGATTACCGTGCAACATCCCGAACCTCTGGCTGAACGCCGGAAAAGAAAAGTCGTATGAACAGATCCTCAGTTTAGCATGCGGCCGCCCCTGGCAACAGAGCCTGAAAACGGGAGTCGGTGGCATGGGAGCGTCACGGAGATTTGGAGGAGACAAGCGGGTGAAAATGGCCATTCGCAGCAGGGCCCATACCCAATCGCGAAGCTCTCCGCCCGCTACTCGACACAGAAACCGAGTCGCACATGATCCGCTGGCTCGGTCCGTACGTTGCAAGTGTCCGCGCCCGCCGGTCCACTTTTCTGGGGAGCGTTCGGCCACCGGCTACAGACGATCCTCGGCTTGCCCGAGCCGGTAGTCTGGTCCCGGAACCGGCGTCCGTGGTGCTGGTCAGACCATCGGGCAACCGGTAGAATCGCGTGATCGACATCGTCGACTGTGGCAAGAGACCACTTCAGGCGAATTCTCGAGGCGGAACCTATTGCGGTACCGTCATTTAGCGTACAGCCACAGTTCGGCAACGGTGCCGACTTTCTGGTTCAAAACGATCGGCTATTGTTGTTCTGAACATTGCTTAATTACTGCCCTGGATCTTCCAATGCCCCGATATAACCCGGCCGAAATCGAGCCCAAATGGCAACGCTACTGGGAAGAAAACGGGACTTTCCGTACCCCCGAGATGCCAAGTGGCGACAAACTGTATGTCTTGGACATGTTTCCGTACCCTAGCGGCGAGGGCCTGCATGTCGGACACCCCGAGGGTTACACGGCCACGGACATCGTTGCCCGTTTTCAGCGCAAACGTGGCAAGACCGTGTTGCATCCGATCGGCTTTGATGCGTTTGGGCTGCCGGCCGAGGAGCATGCGATACGGACGAACACCCCTCCCCGAGAATCGACCGAGAAGAACATCGCCACATTTCGCCGGCAATTGAAAATGTTGGGGTTCAGCTACGATTGGGATCGCGAGCTGGCAACGACGGATGTTGCCTATGTTCGATGGACGCAATGGATTTTTCTCGTTCTGTTCGATACCTGGTTCGATTTGAGTCAACAGAAGGGCCGGCCGATTGCGGAATTGCCGATTCCAGACGACGTGGTGGCCGAGGGGGATCGGGCGATCCGCATTTACCAGGACGAACACCGCTTGGCGTATCAGGCGGACGCCTTGGTCAACTGGTGCCCGGCACTCGGAACCGTTCTGGCGAACGAAGAGGTCGTCGATGGCCGGAGCGAAGTAGGTGGGCATCCGGTTCAACGCTTGCCACTGAGACAATGGATGTTGCGGATCACGGCCTATGCCGATCGACTTGAGAGCGAGTTGGAGGACTTGGACTGGTCCTCGGGGATCAAGAAGCTGCAAAAAGATTGGATCGGCCGCAGCACCGGTGCGGAAGTCGATTTCTTTGTCGGTCCACGGGATCAGTTCCAGGAATGGTCCAACCGACGCAAGCAGACCGGGTTGCCCCGTAAGCCGAATTACGACGTGCTGCGCGTCTACACGATACGTCCTGACACACTGTTCGGCGCCACCTACATGGTCATCGCTCCCGAGCACCCTCTTGTCCAACGCCTAACGACGCCCGAACAGACGCTCGCCGTACAAGCTTATTGCACTGCGGCGGCCAATAAGAGCGATCGTGAACGGACCGAATTGGTTAAGAAGAAAACGGGAGTCTTCACGGGCTCCTATGCGATCAACCCTGTCAGCGGCAAGCCGATACCGATCTGGATTGCTGATTACGTACTGATCAGCTACGGGACAGGTGCAATCATGGCCGTTCCCGCTCATGACACGAGAGACTTCGAGTTTGCCCAACAGTTTGGTCTGCCGATTGTGCCTGTCGTCGATCCTGGCCCCCAACGGGAGGGTGCGGATCGGCAGCAGGTTCTGGACGGCAATTCTTGTTTTGCCGGTGAGGGGACAGCGATTCACAGCGGGCCTTACGACGGTTTGGCAACGAGCCAGTTCAAGCAGAAAATCGCGGAACAACTGGACGCCGTGGGCATGGGACGTGCCGCCGTGAATTACAAATTGCGAGATTGGTTGTTCAGCCGGCAGCGGTTCTGGGGCGAGCCGTTTCCGATCCTGCACGAGCTGGATGATCAGGGGAATCCCAACGGTCTTCTTCGGGCCGTCGTTCCGGAGCAGTTGCCCGTCAATCTTCCCCACCTGGATGATTACAAACCACATGGACGTCCTGAACCGCCGCTGATGAAGGCCCCCGAATCGTGGCTTTATCCGACCCTTGATGGCCGGCGATACATGCGAGAGACCAACACGATGCCCCAATGGGCCGGTTCCTGTTGGTATTATCTGCGGTTCATCGATCCGAAGAACGACGCGTGTTTCGTCGATCCGAAGAAGGAGGCCGCCTGGATGCCTGTCGACCTGTACGTTGGCGGTGCCGAGCACGCGGTCTTACACCTGTTGTATGCGAGATTCTGGCACAAAGTGCTGTATGATCGCGGCCATGTCAGCACCAAAGAACCGTTCCATCGCTTGGTCAACCAGGGGATGATCCTGGGAGAAGTCGAATACACGGGCTACCAGACGGAAGACGGTCAGTGGATCTCGGCACAGCTGGTAAGACGCGATGTGGACGGCAACCCAATCGCTCGCCAAACAGGCAAGCCGGTCACCGAAGTGAAACTCGGAACGGATCAAGCTACCAAGAGAGGCGACTCGGTGGTTCTGGTAGACAACGCGGAAATACGCGTCGACAGCCGGGCACACAAAATGTCCAAGAGTCGAGGCAACGTTGTGAATCCGGATGCAATCGTTCAAGACTACGGTGCCGACTCGCTACGCTTGTACGAGATGTTCATGGGCCCGCTCGAAGCCACGAAACCGTGGAGCATGTCAGGAGTCAATGGAGTACGTTCGTTCCTCGACCGCGTCTGGCGCTTGATTATCAATCCACGGGACGATGAGATGATCCTGAACGAAGCCATTCAGGACATCGAGCCAACCGAAGAGCAGTTACGAGTCGTTCACCGCACCATCGAAGCCGTAACGCACGATCTGGACCATTTGGAGTTCAACACGGCCATTGCCCGAATGATGGAGTTCGTCAATTATTTCACGAAACAGTCTGTGCGCCCGCGCAAGGCCATGGAGTCCTTATTAGTCATGCTGGCACCTTTTGCGCCGCACATCTGTGAGGAACTTTGGCAGATACTGGGGCATGACCGGTCACTGGCATATGAAGACTGGCCCGTTTTTGACGAGGCTTTGACGCGAGACGAAACGGTTGTCGTTCCCGTTCAGGTGGGTAAGAAGGTCCGTGCCCGCATCAAGGTACCGGCCGATTGCGAGCGCGAGCAACTCGAGGCGATTGCACGAGCCGAGCCCACAATTGCCGCATTGCTTGAGAGTAAAGAGATTCTCAAGGTAATCGTAGTCCCCGGCCGCATGGTGAACTTCGTCGTCAAGTGATCCATTGCGGACAGTGTCGGCCATCCGTTTTCTCGCGAACGAGGCCAGCTCACGAAAGTATATAACGAACAAGACCGAATACAAAGCAACGTTTAGAGGGCGGAACTACCGCAACGCAACGCCCAGCAAGAAAGGCGGAAACTACTATGAGAAATGTCATCACCCTGGTACTCGGAGGTGGCCGCGGCCAGCGATTGTACCCACTGACAAAGGTTCGCTCGAAGCCCGCCGTTCCGCTCGCTTCGAAATACCGCCTGATCGACATCCCGCTGTCGAACTGTATCAACAGTGGCCTGAGACGTATCTACGTGTTGACTCAGTTCCTATCAGTCAGTTTGCACCGTCATATCCGGCTGACCTATCGCTTTGATAACTTCAGTGGTGGATTTGTCGAGTTGCTTGCAGCCCAGCAGACGCCCAACGCCGGCACCGACTGGTATGAGGGCACGGCCGATGCCGTACGAAAGAACCTCGGCTACTTGAAACAACCGGGAACCGATTACGTCGTGATTCTCTCAGGCGACCAGCTTTATCGGATGGACTACCGCGACATGCTGCGCACACATATCGACTCGGGTGCCGAAGTCACGATCGGTGCGATCCCGGTTGCCCGCGAGCAAGCGAACGGATTGGGAATCATGCGAGCCGACACATCGGGGCGTGTCGAAGCTTTTCTGGAAAAGCCCAAGAGTGACGAGGAAATCAATCACGTGCGAATCGACCCGGCGTGGCTTGATCAGCGTGGCATTCCCAGCCAAGGACGCGAGTGTCTGGCTAGCATGGGGATTTACGTCTTCAATCGTGACTTTCTGGTCGATGTATTGACGAAGACAAACTACCAGGATTTTGGCAAGGAGGTATTCCCCACCGCATTCCGCACGCGGCACGTCCAAGTTCATCTGTTTGACGGGTATTGGGAAGATATCGGAACGATTCGCGCCTTCTACGATGCAAACCTCAGCTTGGCAAGGCCCGATCCTCCGTTCCAGCTGGCATCGGCCACAGCGCCACTCTATTCGCGAGCCCGTTTTCTTCCACCGTCACTGCTGCAAGGCGCCCATGTCAAAGACAGCCTCTTAGCCGATGGGTGCCGGATCGGATCGGGAGCCGTCATTGAAAACAGCGTAATCGGCCTTCGGTGCATCATCGGCGAAGGGGTTACCATCCGAAATTCAGTCATCATGGGAGCCGACTACTACGAAACGTCTGACGACGCTGTAGGGGGCCAGAACGATCAGCCAGCAATTGGTATTGGTCCGGGAAGTCTGATTGAAAATGCGATTGTCGATAAAAACTGTCGCATCGGTCAGAATGTTCGCGTGGTTAATGAACACAACGTTGAGAACGGCGAGGACGCGGATGACTGCGTAATTCGAGAAGGGCTGCCGGTGGTGATCAAGAATGCCGTACTCCCCGACGGCTGGAAGCTGTAACTAGCGTCGTTTCGGCTTGTAGATCTCGATCGCCGATCCGAAGTAGACATCAGCCGCATTCATCAGCGTTTCGCTGAGTGTTGGATGCGGGTGGATGGTGCAGCGGATGTCGCCAATCGTGCAGGATTTTTCCAGCGCCAAAGCCGCTTCACCGATCAGTTCACCGGCACCCGCTCCGACGATTACACACCCAAGCAACCGCTCGGTCCGCGGATCGACCAGCCACCGGGTCAATCCTTCGGGTTGGCCCATCGCATGTGCGCGCCCACTGGCCAACCACGGATACGCCGCCACCTCGACTTGGCGCCCCGTTTCCCGAGCCTGTTGTTGTGTCATGCCGACATACGCAATCTCAGGGTCCGTGAACACAACGGCTGGAACAGCCGGCATTTCCGCCTCGGGCGACTCACCCAGGATTGCGTCAACGGCAATTTTCGCCTGATGTGTCGCTTTGTGAGCCAACATCGGCCCCCCCGCTACGTCGCCGATCGCTAGAATTGTCGGTTCGGCTGTCCGTTGTTGCCGGCCACAAACGATGAATCCCCGAACATCTCGCTGGACGCCCGTTGTTTCCAGTCCCAACCCGTCACTTGCCGGGCACCGGCCGGTCGCGACCAGCACGTTCGAGAATCGCCTTTCGGCCGTACGATCCGGTCCCTCGAACGTCGCAACGATCGCGGTCTCGGTATCCTTCAATGAGACAACGCGAGTCTTCAGCAAGAGACGGTTGTCCAGCTCTTTGCTCAATCGACGTTGCAGCGGGCGAACCAAATCACGATCGACCTCGGGAAGCAGCCCGTCGGCCATTTCGACGACGGTAACCTGGCTACCGAGCCTCGCGTAGACCGTCCCCAGCTCGAGTCCGATGTATCCGCCCCCGACAACCAGCAGGGAATCGGGGATCTCCGGCAATTGGAGGGCCGTGGCGGAAGTCCAAACGCGGGGCGAATCGAGTCGAAAAACGGCCGGAAGATCTGCTTTCGACCCGGTCGCCACAATCGCGTGCTCGAATGTCAGCCGCTTGTCGGCCGGGATAGATGGATCATCCCCCTGCAGGTCCAGGGTCCGCGAGTCGGCCAGTGTAGCGTGTGCACGTAAGACCCGCACTTTGCGTCGTTTGGCCAATTGGCCGAGCCCACCGGTCAGCCGCTGAATCACTTACTCTTTGCGTGCCCGTAATTGTGCGATGTCAATGGTTGGTGCCCCATATTGGATCCCCCAGCCATCTCGCAATTGCTCGACTTCGTGCAGCACACGCGCCACGTGCAGAAGCGTCTTGGAGGGAATGCACCCGCGCAGCAAGCAGGTTCCTCCGAGAACGGGCTCGGAATCGATCAACGTCACATCAAGACCCCGGTCGGCCGCCAGAAATGCGGCCGCATATCCGCCCGGTCCCGCGCCAAGCACGGCAAGCTGTGTCTGTATCATGGACTCAATCGCCAAATTGCAAGAAGCTCGATGTCGTGACACGGCCGACAGCGTGCCACGATGCGCAGCATTGGGCTATCCAATAGGCGAACCGCTGCCAAGCGACGCTCGTACCCCACTCGGCCGCAAGTTTACAACCGCAATCGACTGGAAAAAGCGTTTGGCCAATTAACGACTCGATACCGAACACCTAACCCGAGAGGCCGTTGTTCGTATCGGGAACCGGTCCGCATTTGGCCCGCTCAGGCCCGCCGCTCTTGAAACCTGCGCATACGGAGAACCTATCACAGCCTTAGGACTTCAACCGCTGCTCGCTCGGAAACAGACGCGAGCCCGATTTTATCGAGACAGGAACTCGACAACCATGTTGACGTCAACCTGAAGACTGATGTCGTCCGGTCCGGGCAGGCCCTGCACGGTCGCCCGAAGCGTCTCGGCATCAAAAGCGAGCCAATCCGGTGCATCCCCATGCGCTTCACTGGCCAGGAATTTGTAGAGATTCAGCAGGTTCTCACGACGGCGGACGGTGATCACATCACCTGGCCGCATGATGAAGGAAGGTTTCGTAACCTTGATCCCGTTGACTTGGAAATGGCCGTGTGCAATACCTTGCCTCGCTTGCGGGCGGGTCTTCGCAAACCCTGCTCGCCGCACCACATTGTCAAGGCGACGTTCACACAACATCAGCAACAGTTGGCCCGTATTGCCCGTCTTGCGCGACACCATCTCGAAGTAGCGGCGCAGTTGACGCTGTCCTAAACCATAATAGTGCTTGATCTTCTGCTTTTCCATCAAAGCCAAGCCGTAGTTGGACGGTCGCCGCTGGCGCGTGTGCATTCCCGGCGGATTGTCCCGTCGCTCCATGGCGCGGATCGCTCCACCATTCTCATAAATCATCGCACCCAAGCGACGATTGATCCGTGCCTTGGGACCCGTGTAACGTGCCATGCAGTCGTTTCTCCTATGCCAAAATCCGCCTCGATTCGCCCGGCGAAGCCTTCCCGTGATCGACGCATCACCGTCCCGAAACGGCCGTGTGTCCAACACCCCATCACCCGCGAGCGCCCTGATTTGCATCAAATGAACCGCTCAATATGGCGGAAGCAGCAGACAAGTTCAAGGGGGTAAACAGCCCAGTGACCAGTTATTGGAGTCAGCTCACTAGTGGACAACCTATTGGCCTGTAAGGAATTGCGGCAACCAAAGCCAACCTCTCCAACACCAAAACTCGTGTTTCCCCAGACCAAAACGACCAAATCGGCCTAAAACATCGCAGTAATGGACCGTTTTTTCCTGAGTATTTGCC
>JAJSAJ010000557.1 GCA_024274855.1 Planctomycetota bacterium
TATCAAAGCCTCCATGGTGGTGGTAGCAACGGCGTGTCTCGAAGAATTGTCATGAATCGGTGACGAGATGGCTTGATGCGGGCGACAAATGCTGGCTCCTGTGTGACTCGTGCGAGTGGATCAACCGCCCGCCAACACCACGAATATAGGAGCCATGAACATGAACGAACAGGAAATGCTCGACCAGCAGGTGCGCCAATGGGAGGCACAGGGCCAATGGATCGATCGCGGTCGGTGGGTGCGAGCGAGCAACGGCACGCCGGAATACCTGCCAACCAAACGCGAGATTGCAATCAAGTGTCGAATGTTCCGAACGATCGACCGCTGGCGTGGGGCGCACAAGCGTGCGCCGCGCGGCGGCGAATTCTCGGTCGCAACAACTGCGGGAATATGAACAAGCACGACCGCCAACTGTGATAGGGAACAAAACTCAAAACAGAAAGGAAAAGCAATGACGAAGAATGGAATCGTTCCGGCCGTGGGATACATTCGCATGAGCTCGGATCAACAACAGGATAGCCCCAAGCGGCAATGGCAAGATATAGAGGCTCTGGCCAACACGGCCGGATACAAGGTGATTCGCTGGTACGAAGACCACGGTTTGACCGGCACGGAATCAAGCAAACGTCGCGACTTCCAGAAGCTGTTGGTCGATGCATCGTCGGGCAAGTTCCGCGCCGTGCTCTTGTCGGAACAGAGCCGGATGTCGCGCGAGGACATTTTTCGATGCGATGATGCACTGGAAGCTCTTGCTGGACGCCGGCGTATCGATCGTTACCTGCCAACGCGGTGAATTGAGATTCGACAACCTCGGCGGCGTCATCACCGCCATTGTCGATCAGTACGGTGCCCGCGAGGAATCGATCAAGCTGGCCGACCGGGTGGTGAGCGGCAAGCGACTGGCGATCAGTCGCGGTCAGAAGCAGGGCGGCGCGATGTTCGGATACGACCGCGAGATTCTCGACGAAACGGGCAGTGTTGTGCGGCGAGTTTCCGCGACCGAGAAATTCCGCCGGCCGATTCAGTGGAGCACACGATTGGTCGCCTCGAGCGATACCACGGCCGTTGAGGCCGTCATTGCCATGTTCGAAGGTGTTGCCAGCGGAGCCTCGTGCGGTGCTGTCGCTCGACGACTCAATCGCCAGGGCATCCGAACCATGTTCGGCAAGCGGTTTAACGCTAGTTCCGTGCGCCGCACCGTGACCAATCCAACGTACATTGGCCGGATCGAAGCGGGCCGCAAGCGGCGTGGCAAGTTCCGTAGCTTGCATGACGATGGAGGCGTCGTCTGCGAGGACGCGCACGAACCGCTGGTCTCGCGCGAGTTGTTTGATCGAGTTCAACGTATGCTGCGACGAAGCCGTAAGCCGTCGAAGGCCCCAACGCCCGGCAGATACCTGTTGACCGGTCTTATCTTCCTGGGCGATGGCCGACGATTACAAGGCTGCACAATGAACCATGCCGACAGGAAGGTGACGCGTCGCTACTACACTTTGCCTCCCCACGCCTTCGAGGAATACCCGGAAGAATCCGACCGACCAAGCTTTCGGGCCGACACGATCGAGCAGGGCGTGCTGGAGA
>JAJSAJ010000558.1 GCA_024274855.1 Planctomycetota bacterium
GTAATGCCCACGTCCAGTACCATGGATTGGCTGTCGGTTGGATCAGCCAAAACCAGGCGACTGTGAGGAATGCGGCTTCCAGGAAAGCGGCTGCCGTGGCTTGTTTGCCCGCGTGCCAGGCGAGCACGATTGCGAATGCCAGGAATGCGGTCGACGTAACCATGCGTGAAAAAAAGAACGGCCTGCGACTCGGTTCCACGCCAGTGATTGTCCCAATCCAGCTCCGCATCGGTTTTCGCCATGATTCGGGCACAATCGAGAACCATGCCGTTTCTTCCGGGGGCAGCGAGGATGTGGGACGAACGTTTTCCATCAGTAGCAAAAAGATAAAGTCATTCATCTCCCATTCGCCAAGGAAGGCTCGCAGGCTCTCGCTTGGATCACATGCTTCGGTACCGATGTAAGGTGGGGGTAGCGGCGGGAGGTCGTCGGAGGTCGATGGGATTCGAAACGCAGGCAGTTCGGCGACCTTTTGCTTGGGGACCATCGGCCACATGATGAGCACGGTTAGAATCATCAACGTGGCGGTGCTGCCGACCATGATCCGCCAACCAAGCTGGCGAAACGTCACAGCAAGAAACAGGGGGACTAGTACCACGGGGTAGAGTTTTGCGCCGATTGCCAGGCTCAACATTATCGCGGCAAGAATGATGGTAGTCCATCTTGTTTTTACGTTCCCAGCCTTCGGTGTCTCTCGGTCCATGCCCGCTGGAAAACACGCGCGAACGGCCAGATAGACGGCCAACGTCGTGAAGAAAATAGCGACGGCATCCAGATGCCCACTGTTGGCGACTTCCTTGATTAACAGTGGGCACCATCCGTAGGCCAGTGACCACGCGACCGGCTTGCCCACATGCCGAAGGAGCAACACGACCAGAGCGAATGTTGCCATGTCGAAGAGGACAAACCAAGTTTTGAAAATGACCATCCGGTGCAAGATGGACATATTGTTCGGTGTGGTCAAACTAGCAAGTGTGAAGACGACTTGACTGGTCGGCGGATAAATCGTGGGGAGCTGGCCAAAGTGAACTCGTTGAAGAATCTCCTTCATCTCAGGTGAGGAGTCGCGCTGGACCACCAATTGGGCCAGTTCTGAAGGAATCGACATGTTGTCAGAAACCGCAAGAACCTGAGCCGGACTGTAACGATAGGGATCGACGCCATGCGAACCGGCTTGGCCGTCCCATAGGTATCGGTAAATGTCAATCTCGGATACGGGATCGGTAAACAAAAGCGTCAAGCGAAACAGCACCGCGAAGAAAGTGATCATCACGATCAGGCGGCGATCTTTCTTGCCGCCGGTCATGGAACGACCGCTCTGGGGACTCGAGTTCGCGTGTTTTGGCGTGCTGTGCCGATCTTGCGACAGGGTTTCAGCCCGCACGGCGACACCGATCGCCATGAGATAACAGACAAATGCGGCGCTGAAGAGGCCCAGGATCGCCAATAGCGACCAGTTGCCGACCCCTTCCACATGAAGGCTTTGTCCGGCCAAGGCGACCAGCAAATAAACCACCTCGGAGACGATTGCCAGCGCGGCAAGCTTCGAAAACGACGTCATTTACTCAGCGCCAATCTGGTTCTCTGGTTCCCAATCAACTCGCGCGATATTACGAACGCGAGCTTCGCCCGCAACCCAAGTGGCGGAGCCACGACCCATCTTGTCGAACGGACGCCCACGTCCGTTCATTCGATGGACCTGGAGGTCCGTCGGACGAGATTCGCGCGTGTCACAACCTAGGACACTCTAACGAGGCCCTGTGCCGTCTGTCATTTCTGGCTCTGGACCGCCAACGTTAGGGTTTGTGCGGCGCGCCGGCGGCGCGATTGTTTTCGGTCATGATGGGGTGTACCGGCCCGCGCGCAACATCACCTGCGTCCCGAACCGGAACCGGAACTCGAAGTGGGGGCCGGTGCTTTCGGTGCCGGTCGGTCGTTCAGGAAAACGAAGTCGTTGCCGGCAGCCTGCCGGTGGCACTCAATGCATTGGCCAACACGGCCGGCAATCTCGCGTCCCCCTTCGGTGGCCGGCGCTCGGACCAGCTTGCCGTTCGGTTGGTACAACATCCAATACCAATCGCCGTTCTGCGGATCAGCCGCCTTGGATCGGTACATGACGGTGACATTACGAAGCGTTTGGCCATCGGCCGCATATTCTTCCCGGACCAACACCGATCCGACTGGCAGTTGTTTCAGATTGCGATTCGCCGTGTTGTTGAGGAAAGTCTTCCCGGCCGGACCGTGCGGAGCATCGGTGTCGCGTAGTGATGTTTTCCCAGGCGAGCCCCACTGACGGTAGGAGCCTTTGGACTTGTGTAAATAGTTCCAAAACGAAGCGGCAAACTCGGCCGTCGTTGGTTGGCGCGGGGTTGCCGGCACCGATCGGCTCGTACCACTCGATGGCCTCGACGATCGTGGGGGTGAAACGCGACTGCTCCCTGAGCCCTGCCCCAGGACATGACCACTCGTGCCCAATAGAATGATGATGGCTGTCGCCCAAGCGAAACGGTGCATAATCCGTGCTCCATACGAAAGTGTGCAAGAAACAGAAAAAGTTGTTCGATTATGTTCCAACAGAAGCGTTGTGCGGTCTATCCGCGGGTTCTCTCCGTTAAAGGGGGTTTCGAGATCTCGAATGCCAGGAGCGTAACGTCGTCAGTTTGCGGGTTACCTCGGCTATACTCACTGACGGTGTCGCCAATTCTCTTAATCGCCTGTTCGAGGTTGATGCTCCCGCACTCTCTAAACGAGTCAGCCAGCCGTTTTCGGCCGAAAAGCTCGTCTTGTTGATCCATTGCTTCCGTGACGCCGTCCGTGACAAGCAGCAGGCGGTCGCCGGGGCCAACCTTCATGGTTTCGGTTGTCCATTCAGTCTTGTCGGTTATGCCAAGAACAAGACCGGTCGATGGCAGCTCGACGAGTTGTCCATTGTTTTTCAGGATGAAACCTGTTTCGTGGCCGGCGCTTGCGTAATGGAGTGTCTCTCGGTCTGAATCGACCACCGCGACACACATCGTCGCGAAATTTTCCGTTGGCGAGACGACGGCCAAACGGTAGTTGAGTGTTCGAAGGATTTCACCGGGATCGGTGTGATGCTCACTCGCGTCTTGCAGATATGCCTTCAGCATCGCGGCGCTCAATGCGGCGGGAACTCCGTGTCCCGCGACATCCGCGATACAGACGAGGCAAGCACCACTTGGCAAGGAAATCATGTCGAAATAGTCGCCAGCGACGTCGTCCGCCGGGCGATACAAGTGCGCGAACTCCAGCCCACGTGCTGTTGTTTCGTCGGGCAACAGCTGTTCCTGAATGTCGCGTGCACGATCCATTTCGGCGCGTCGGCGCTGCTCCGTTTCGGCCAATGACGAGCTCATTGAGTTAATCTCGCCGGCAAGATACTGAAATTCTTCGCTTTGAAACGGCCCGACTCGCGTACCGAGTTGGCCGTCACCGATCTTGCGTACCGTGTCGACCAATTGTTTCAGCGGTCGGGCGGCCACGCGCAAGAAGACGACGTTGACGATCATCGCGGTGACAGCCATCAGCAAGACGATCCACGGTAGTCGTCGCAATGTTTGTGTACGAGCGGTTTGCCGGATCGCGCTGAGATATTCTGATATATAGACGATCGCATCTCCCTTTTGACTTATGCCGACAACCAGTTCCCGGTCTCCGAACCCGGCTCGGTGCTGCGGCGATTGAGCGGCGGCCTGCATGGCTTCGAAAATCTCGGGTGAGGCACGGTGGTGGGCAACGGCTTGAAGCACCGTGTCACCGAGGCGTACGGCGATGTGATGGCCGGGCGATAGTGCGTCCCACATGCTGCCGCAAACATCATCGATATAATCTTGGACAGCCTGTTGGCCGTACGGCTGTATTCGCACGACCGCTGGAAGCAGCGTCTTCGTTTCTTCCTCCAAAGCCACGTGTTTCTCCGCAATCCGCTCGACGATTTCCCGGCGATAGTCAAGGATCAAGAAGATGCCAAGCAACAGTGCGATGGCGATATTCACTGCCGCCAGGATTTGAAAGCGAACGCTACGCAAGCGAATCATCAAGAAAATGCCTCTAAAGATGTCTCATGGCCAAAAAGGACAAACAACAATCAACCCGGTTCGCACGATGCGAACGTCACAATCCACGCAGTTATTGGGGAATCTCAAATGGGAGGGCGTGGCTCCTGCCGAGCCGTTCTGGCCAACAAAAGAAGAGGCTCGGCAGGAGCCTCGCCCTCCCGGAAACAGGGCTTCTCCGGGTTCTGAGACAAAGCCGAATCCGCACCGATCTTCACATATCCGGCGTGCGTTGAGAATCATAATGGTAACCATTCACGGAATGTAGGCCGCCGGTTCGCTTCCAAGGGGTCAGACCCATTTTCGGCGACAAAATGCGTTTGCGTAAATGAACGCTTTCTCCGCCGAAAATTGCGTCAGACCCCAGCGGCGTGAACGGCTACTCATAATAGTTGTCTGGAAAGATGGATACTATCATTTATCGTCTGTATGCTCGGCGAACCGTGGATCACGGATACCGAACCTCAGCTTCCATTCCTGGACCATGCAGTAGAGTACAGGCACGACAAGCATTGTCATGATCTCGATCATCATGCCGCCAAAACTTGGAATGGCCATTGGAACCATGATGTCTGAGCCCCGGCCCGTGCTGGTCAGCACGGGAATCAGCGCCAGAATCGTGGTGGCTGTAGTCATCAGGCACGGCCGTACTCGCCGCACGCCCGCTTCGAGTGTTGCTTGGCGGGCTTCACGCGACGTTGTGATTTGGCGACGGAAGAAGCTCTGGTCCAGGTAGGTTGTGATGACCACGCCATCATCCGAAGCGATTCCGAACAGAGCCAAGAAGCCAACCCAAATGGCGACGCTCAAGTTGATCGGATGAATCTGGAAGAGCGTCTGCATGTTCGAACCGAAGATGTCAAAGTCCAGGAACCAAGGCTGGGCATACAGCCACAACATGATAAAACCGCCAGCCCAAGCGATCGCAATTCCGCTAAAGACGAGCGACGTGGTAATGACCGATCGGAACTGAAAATAGAGGATGATAAAGATGATGAACAGCGCCAGGGGCAACACAACCATCAAGGTTTTCTGCGAGCGAATCTGATTCTCATAGTTGCCCGCAAACGAGTAGCTGACTCCCGGCGGTAAGACAAATTCACCGCTATCGATCTTCTGTTCCAAGTAGCGTTGACAGTCTTCCACCACGTTCACTTCCGCCTCGCCAGGCTTCATGTCAAACAACACATAGGCGGTCAGAAACGTATCTTCGCTCTTGACCACCTGAGGGCCGCGGACGTATGTGATGTCGGCTACCTGGTCCAACGGGATCTGCGCGCCGCTCTTGGTGGGGACAAGGATCTTCTCGATCGTTTCGATCGCGTTGCGTAGTTCCCGCAAGTAGCGAACTCGTACCGGAAATCGCTCGCGTCCCTCAACGGTTGTCGTAACAGACCTGCCGCCGATTGCCACCTCGACGACATCCTGAACGTCACGAATTGTCAATCCGTAGCGGGCGATTTGTTCTCGCTTGAAGTCGATTTCCAAATAGGGTTTGCCGACGACGCGATCGGCAATGACCGCCGATGCTTCGACGCTGGAGATTTGCTTCAAAAACGTTTCGATTTCCAGAGCCACTCGCTCAATCGTATCCAAGTCCGGGCCTTTTACTTTAACGCCCATGGGAGCTCGCATGCCGCTCTGTAGCATGACGATGCGTGCCGCGATCGGTTGCAGGCGAGGTGCGGACGTGGTGCCTGGCACCTGAGCAGCCTCGACGATCTCATGCCAGATGTCATCCGGTTTTTTGATCCCCAGCCAAGCCTTGCGGCCCGGATTCAGCTGTTCGTCAAGCGGCGATCGCCATTGCCGAAATGGGACACCCGTGGGGTCTTCGATCAGATGGCCCTTATCATCCCTGGCGAATTTCCCCTGCACCTGGTAGGGGAGGCCGTCGTTGGCTGACAAGAGGTTCCCTTCGGCGTCTTGGAACCAGTCAACTTCATCCGGTGCAAAACGGAAATTGATGCGGTGCCCGTCGCGGTCGATGATGTACTCGGGAAGGTAATTGATCACCGTTTCGATCATTGAGACGGGGGCCGGATCGAGTGGGCTGCGTACGCGCCCGATTTTCCCGACAGCAAGCGCCACCTCCGGGATCGAATTGATCCGGCGGTCTTGGAGCGATAGGACATCCATCGCTTCGCCGATCGAGGCGTGCGGCATCGTCGTCGGCATGTACAAATACGAGCCTTCGTCCAACGGCGGCATGAACTCCTTGCCGAAGCCCTCCCAGCTCTTGGCCAACGTCCATCGCAGTCGGGTTTCGAATGAGCGGTTGGCGATGTCATTTTCCCA
>JAJSAJ010000559.1 GCA_024274855.1 Planctomycetota bacterium
AGTGCGGGGCCTGGTTGGATTACCAGTACTCGCCTGAGTCGCGGGGAGATCAACGCCTCGGTTATCGGACCGACCAGTTCAGCCGGTTCTCCCGAGTCGGACAAGATCATCTACCTTCGTGTCGATTTTCAAAATGCGGCAATTGGCAATATGGATCGCCGTGAGCTCGAGTTCCAATACTACGTCCGAACTGTCTATGGCCCTGTTGCCGATTGGGACCAGGTACTTGATCCCACACGGCCCGGCGGACTTGGCCCGGCGGGATTTCTTATGACAAGCGATCGGTTGCTCCTGGCCGACATGGGCCGGGACAAACCGGCGATTGAGCTGAAAACGATTGGAAAAACAGTCGTGGAAGGAAGCACGTTTACAGCCAAAGCGGATCGCCTGTCGTACGCCCAGGCCAAACAACGCCTGGTTCTGGAGGGGATCGGCCGAAACTTCGCGATGTTGGAGCACCGGATGGCGCCCGGTCAGAGGCCGTCCAGCATCTCAGCTCGAAAGATCATCTACTGGCCGAAGACCGGGCAATATGAGATTCAGGGCGGCCGTTCAGGCGATTTTACGCATTATGGCTCGTCAAACATGCCGAGCGCTCGGTTGCGATGAGGTCTCCAAGGTCCAGGTTCAGACGTCAGATGGCCGATTTCGTCCAGTACTCCGGTCGATCTCGCGTGGGAAAAGCCTACAATGGTCTGCTCATGGGGGACCATGTCGTTTTGTGTACCGCGCGGCCTGACTGTCCCACGCATGGTGGTTCGAGGGCTTGATCGTGAGGTGTCTTGGTAGGTCCCGCTTGCCGAGCGGGACACAGCGTAATTCAAGACGCTGCAATAGGTTTGGAACTGCACCGGGACCTGTTTGCCTGCTGCTGGACCGGTTTACGATCGAAGCCGTGGCCCGACTTTTGGTAGCCGTTCACGCCGCTGGGGTCTGACGCAATTTTTGGCGGAGAAAGCGTTCATTTACACAAACGCATTTTGTCGCCGAAAATGGGTCTGACCCCTTGGAAGCGAACCGGCGGCCTACATTCCGTGAATGGTTACGACTTTTTGACACGGTGAGCCTTTCAAGACAGGAAAGCGGGAGCGGCCCTTGAGAGAACTGCTTAGCAAAGAGCGGCTTGAGTCTGGTGTTGCCGCAATGGCACAGCAGGTTTCACAGTGCTACGGTGATCGGCCGTTGACGATTCTTGGCGTGTTGACGGGAAGCATCGTGTTGCTTGCCGACTTGATTCGTATGCTCGAAATGCCCCTGCGCGTCGGTGTGGTTCAGGCCAGCAGCTATCGGGGCCAAACGACTCGAGGTCGGCTAACAATCAATTCAGATCTGATGCCGGATGTCCACGGTCGCGATGTCTTGCTGGTTGATGATATCTTTGACACGGGGCACACGATCAACGAAGTCATGGCGAAGGTGCGTCAGTTGGGACCGACGTCGATACGCTGTGCGGTCTTGCTTCGAAAGACGGGGCGGCAGGAAATCGACCTCGACCCCGATTTCGTCGCGTTTGACATTCCCGATGAATTCGTTGTGGGATACGGGCTGGACTATCGGGACGCCTATCGCAACCTCTCCTTCGTCGCTGCTCTGGAGCCGGATGATCTGGAAGAGGATCCAGCATGACAGAGCGCATCGTTCACATCATTCCATCCTTGGATCAGGGAGGTGCTGAAAAGCAGCTGGTGTTGCTGGCAACCGGTTTGCCGCGTGACCAGTTTGACGTGCACGTCTGTACGTTGACTCGCGGCGGTCCCCGGCAAGCAGCCTTGGACGAGGCGGGGATCCCTGTCCACGCGATCAATAAGTCGTGGAAAGTCGATCCACCCGCGTTCTTACGTTTGCGGTCCCTACTACGTCGGCTTCAGCCGCGATTGGTGCATACTTGGATATTCGCGGCCAACAGTTACGGGCGGAAGGCGGCTTTGAGTGCCCGTGTGCCGCGGCTGGTCGCGGGCGAGCGATGTGTCGATTACTGGAAGGTGTGGCACGAGCTGGCTATTGATCGCCATTTGGCTCGACATACCGACCGAATCGTGGCGAACAGCGAGGGGGTCGTCGATTTCTATGTGGGGCACGGGATCCCTCGCGAAAAGTTCGAGATTATCCCGAATGGAATCGAGTCGGCTTGTCCTTCATCGAAGCTAGATCGTCGGCAGATGCTCGCTGCGTGCGGGCTACCGGCCAATGCGAAGATCATCGGGGCCATCGGACGCCTTTGGCCCCAAAAGCGTTTTAAGGACCTGATTTGGGCCGCCGAATTGCTTAAGGTCGTACGGGACGATACGCACCTGCTGATCATCGGAGACGGCCCCCAACGCGATATGTTGCTTCGATGGCGGGACCACCTGGATATTGCCGATCGTGTGCATTTTCTGGGACACCGTGACGATGTGGCCGACCTGCTTCCGCATTTCGATTTTTTCTGGTTGGCCAGCGCGTATGAGGGACAATCCAATGCGATCATGGAGGCTATGCGGGCCGGTGTGCCGGTGATCGCGACCGATATTCCCGGCAACCGAGACCTGATTCAGGACGGTCTGACCGGGTGTCTGGTCCCGCTGGGAGACCGAGCCGCATTTGCTCGAGCCACCAAGGTGCTGCTCGACTCTCCGGAAAAGCGAAACCCATTGATCGACACGGCCCGCCATTGCATTTGCTCGGAATTCACAATCGAGACGATGGTCCAGCACCACGTTCGGTTGTATCAGCAGTTGCTGTCCGATTGATTCCGCGGGGGTTGTTCGGGGCCGACCCCGCAAAGACATTTTGTCGCCGAAAATGGGTCTGACCCCTTGGAAGCGAACCGGCGGCCTACATTCCGTGAACGGTTACGAACAAGACCAACGATTGAGCCGGAAAGAGTAATGTGGAGTTGTTTCATTTCCGATCTCCTGGTCTGGATGTCCGGCTTGCCTCGATGTCCTCACGGGTCAGATTGCGTACTGCGGTATCTTCATCAGTTGGCTGTCCTTCAAGGCCGACTGGTGGGCCACGATACCGGCGACGGTCATATTCAACGCCTGGGCGATATCGACCAACGGTTTTCGGTCTTCGAGGATCGCCGTGACGAACTCGTTCATGAGATGGCCGTGGGAACCGCCGTGTCCGCCGGCGTGCACGCCGGGTGGAAGCGGCGGACGGTCGGTCCGGGGCAGTTGTTTTACCAGACCCTGATACTTGCCGTAAAAAGAACCCTTCTGGCCCCGAATCCGGCCCATCTCGCGACCGAAGCCGGGTGTGTCCCAACTGACGGCCATCCGCGCCATACCTCCTTCGCTGGTACGTAACTGTGCGATCTCCGTCGCGAACGGGTTCTTGTAGCGGTTGTTCTCCGGCTGAAACAGCTCGATCAGACTGGGCATTGCCATGGCGCAAACCTCCGTGAAACTGCCGGCGGTCACGCCCACGTAG
>JAJSAJ010000560.1 GCA_024274855.1 Planctomycetota bacterium
GTACAGACCCCCATGGGCTCGCCCCATGGGTGAATCAGTCTCGCAGCTAAGGAGGATCGCCGCACGAACGCCCCCCAGTAAACGCGACAACAATTGATCTGCCGGTCCTAACGGCAATATGTCACTGAAATGCATGTCCACTATTTGTTATTCGTAGCCGTTCACGGTCAGAGTCCGTGAACGGTTACCTGTTTCATTTAGCGGCTCGCACCTCAAGCCCCTTGTGATGCGGGACCACCAGCACGGGACAGGAGGAATGTCGAACGACTTTTTCGGCAACGCTGCCGATAAGGATCCTGCCTAGTCCGGTGCGTCCGTGCGTCCCCATCACGATCAGGTCGACATCGTGTTTGGCTGCGTAATCGCAAATGGCCAGTGGCGCGCTCCCGTGCTCTACAGTAGCCACGTCAACGGACGAGAGATCGGCAAACATCTTTTTCTTCAGTTCGTCGAGCAACGCGAGCGACTCCTGTTCCAGATCGACGGAGGTCACCACTTTGTTGGCCGGCACAACCGCTTCCGGTGCAGCCGGTGGGTGATGGTGGACGTAGAGAATGGTCAAGGGAACACCGAGTGCGGACACGAGCTCGTGCGATTTGATCGCAGCTTCTTCCGCAGCTTCCGAAAAATCCGTGGCAAACAGAATGTGGGTTGCAACGCTCATCGTCTGATCCTCCATTGCCAGGAAGTAACTGATTCCTCGCCGACACGACTTGAATTTAGTGCGATCGGTCTTACCGGGTCAAGCAACGCCTTGGCGAGCAGGTCCAAGTTGACTGGGAGCCGGTCGAGGCTCGGGGCCAGCCAGCCGGGCAGGCCATTTGAAAAACCTCAAGAAAAGTGTGTTTTTTTCGTTGACATGGATCCAGGCTGGGTTTATACATTTGTGCATGTCGAAGTCCACATTCCTATCCGTGACCACGGAACACGCGTTGCGAGCGTTGGTTTGCATGGCGGAATTGCCGGAAGGTCAGGCGATTGTGGGCTCGCGATTGGCCGAACGAACCTCGATCCCTGGGAATTATCTGTCCAAGATGCTGGTTGTTCTGCGCAATGTGGGTTTGGTCCGCACCGCGCGTGGGCAAGGTGGTGGGTATCAACTCGCCAAACCGGCGGATCAAATCGCGTTGATTGAGGTGGTCAAGCTTTTTGAAGGAATCGACTGCGAGCCACAGTGTCTTCTGGGTGAGGATCACGATTGTTGTGACGAGTTTGCTTGTGGCGCTCACGAGCGGTGGAAGCACGTGGTTCAGGTTTATACGCAGTTTCTTCGGACAACAGTGATCGCGGATCTAAGTAACCCGCAAGGTAGCAAAGACGGCTAGTTGGCAGGTTGGAGTTCGCTTTTCAAGAAGTGTGCGTCCCGGTTGCGCGCGTAGTGTGGTGCTCTTTTCTCGAACGGTTTGTTACGTGTCAGGAGTGGAATCCATGAATGTTCGAGCATGCGCGGGTTCACGGCAGCAGTGTGCTTGCGTCGAGTCACAGGGGCGGTTTCGCCTTGCCGGGGTTGTCGGGAGACGGCTGTTTCGCGGAACCGGGAAGACAACGCGGTTTCGTCTGATATGGCTGCTCACCTTCTTTCTCGCGACGGCAACATTCCGTTCGGTCAACGCTCAAGAAGCAGCTGACTTCTTTCGGTTGAACTGTACGAGCTGCCACACGATTGGTGGGGGCCGGTTGGTCGGTCCCGATTTGAAAAACGTGACTGAGCAAAAAGATCGCGCATGGCTGATCAACTTCATCGTGAATCCGCAGGCTGTGATCGACAGCGGTGACGCGTACGCCGCCAAGCTGAAGAAGGAGGCGAACGGTCAGGTGATGCCGAAGGTTCCGGGGATCACTCGGGAGCGAGCCGAGGCATTGTTGATGCTAATTGATAGCGAATCGAAGAAGGAGCGGTCTGACTTCATCGGTGTTCAGATTTCAATGGAGCCGTTCACCGAGCAGGACATCAAGTTGGGGCGCGAGTATTTTCTGGGGGCAAGGGCGTTGACCAAAGGTGGTCCGCCCTGCTTTTCATGCCATGCGGTGCGCGGTGTTGGCGCATTAGGTGGCGGAAGACTTGGGCCCGACTTGACCCTCGTCTTCTCGCGTTTGGAGGGACGAAAAAACCTGGCGACCTATCTGGCCAACCCGCCCATGACGATGCAACCGGTTTTCAGTCAACGTTCGCTCGATCCGAAGGAGGTTCAAGCCCGGGTCGCGTTGCTTGAACAGAGCGCGCGTGAGGGCGGGCAGGAAGGGATGAGCGGCCCGTTTGGTTTTCTGATTCTGGGCCTTGGGGGTGCCATCGCCGGGTTGGTGCTGATCGATGCCATCTGGAAGAATCGCTTGCGAGCCGTGCGACGTATGCTGCTGGTCCGTGGGCCACGTAGCCAAGGAGAGTAAGAACCGTGAAGAACGCTATCGACTGGATTAAAGACGAGCTCGATCCGAAGCTGCGCGGCTGGGAAGAGTTTTACCGCAACCGGTGGCAGCATGATAAAGTAGTGCGAAGTACTCACGGGGTAAATTGCACGGGCGGTTGCACTTGGATGATTCACGTCAAGGAAGGGCTCGTCACTTGGGAGATGCAGGGATTGGACTACCCGAAGCTCGAGGCGAGTTTGCCTCCGTATGAGCCTCGCGGTTGCCAGCGCGGCATCTCGTATTCATGGTACTTGTACAGCCCATTGCGAGTCAAATACCCTTACATTCGTGGCGCGTTGCTTGATCAATGGAATGCAATTCGCCCGAAGCACGATGATCCGGTCGCCGCCTGGACCGAGCTTGTCGAGGATGACGATCGCCGAAGCCGCTGGCAGAAGGCGCGAGGCAAGGGGGGACTGCGGCGAACCGACTGGGATACTGTTTTGGAGATCATGGCGGCCGCAAATATTCACACGATCAAGAAGCACGGTCCGGACCGAATCACGGGGTTCTCGCCCATTCCCGCCATGTCGATGATCAGCTACGCAGCCGGTGCGCGCATGCTGCAATTGATGGGTGGTGTCGCGCTGTCCTTCTATGATTGGTATTGTGATCTGCCGAACGCGTCTCCCGAGTGTTGGGGCGAGCAGACCGACGTGAACGAATCGGCCGATTGGTTCAACGCGAAACTGCTGGCGGTCGCGGGATCGAATCTAAACATGACCCGGACGCCCGACTGTCATTTTGCGGCGGAGGCACGTCTGAACGGCACGAAGATGTGGGTCTTCGCACCGGACTTCAATCAGGTAGCCAAGTACGCGGACTAGTGGGTGGCGATCAACGCGGGGCAAGACGGTGCCTGGTGGATGGCGGTGAACCATGTATTGCTCAAGGAGTTTCATCACGAGCAACAGACACCCTACTTCATCAACTACGCCAAGAAATTCACCGACTCGCCCTATCTGGTCGAGTTAACCGAGGCGGATGGCGGGCACCTTCCGGGGCAGATGCTGCGTGCCGAGCGATTGGCCAAATATAGCGACGAAGAGAATGGCGAGTGGAAGTTCTTGATGTGGGACGTGGCGAGCAAGTCCCCCAAGATGCCAATGGGCAGTCCGGGATTCCGTTGGGGAAAAGACCAGGGAAAGTGGAACTTGAAGCTGGAAGATGGTCTGGACGGTTCACCGATCGATCCCGAACTGACATTTCTGAACCAGCATGACGAAGTCGTCTCAATCACACTGGACGATTTTGCGGCGGGCCGAACGGTCCAGCGGGGCGTTCCCGCCCGAAACGTTCGGCTGGCCGACGGATCGACCGTTCTGGTCGCGACCGTTTATGACATTTTAATGGCACAATACGGCGTCGATCGAGGCGTCGGTGATGGTTATGCCAAGGACTACGACGACGAGGACGCTGCCTACACGCCTGCGTGGTCCGAGAAATACACGGGTTTGAGCCGTGATGTGCTGATCAAGTTCGCCCGCGAATGGGGCGTGACGGCCGAGAAGACCAACGGTAAGTGCACCATCATTATCGGTGCCGGCATCAATCACTGGTATCACGCGAACCTGATGTATCGCGCGGGAATCCATGCTCTGATGTTCTGCGGTTGTGTCGGCGTCAATGGAGGTGGCCTTGCCCACTATGTCGGTCAGGAAAAACTGGCGCCGATGGAATCGTGGAGTTCCATCGCCATGGCTAAAGACTGGTTCCCCGCGGTGCGCGTTCAGAACGCACCGAGCTGGCATTACGTGCACAGCGACCAGTGGCGTTACGAAAAACAGTTTACCGACTACCATACGGTCCCCCAGTCGTCCGACGAAAACTCGCTGGCGCGCGGCCACACGATGGATCTCCAGGCCCGCGCCGTTCGCAACGGGTGGCTGCCGTTTTACCCGCAGTTCAATCGCAACCCGCTCGATGTCGTCCAGGACGCGATCCAGGCCGATGCCAAGGACGATCAGGCGATTGCTCAATATGTGGTCGATCAGCTCAAAGATCGCAACTTGACGTTCTCCGTCGAAGACCCCGACGCTCCGGAGAATTGGCCTCGCGTCTGGTACATCTGGCGAGGCAACGCGCTGATGTCAAGTGCGAAGGGACACGAGTATTTCCTGAAGCACTATCTCGGAACACACAACAACACGATCGCGGAGGATCTGGCCGGAGATGTGGTCGAAGAGATCAAGTGGTACGAGCACGCACCAACCGGCAAAATGGATCTGGTAGTCGACCTCAACTTCCGAATGGACACATCCGCACTTTACTCGGACATCGTGCTTCCGGCCGCCACCTGGTACGAAAAGGCCGATTTGAATTCGACCGACATGCACAGCTTCATCCATCCGCTGTCCGAGGCGGTGCCGCCGTGCTGGGAGTCCCGAAGCGACTGGCAAATCTTCAAGGCGTTGTCGGAGAAGTTCTCCGAGTTGGCCGCGAGCCACTTTCCCGAACCCGTTCAGGATGTGATCGTTGCGCCACTGGCTCATGATAGCCCCGCCGAGATCGCTCAACCGGA
>JAJSAJ010000561.1 GCA_024274855.1 Planctomycetota bacterium
ATCTACAAGACGCCAAAAACGTGGCCCTGGTCACAGTCATGGCCTATGTGCCGGCCCAAGGTGCTCGCCAGGGAGACGAACTCGATTGCGTTGTTAGTGCCTTCAATGCGAAAAGCATTGCCGGCGGCACATTACTGCCGACGCCCATGTTGAGCCTGAAACGACCCTCGCGTCCTGGTGATGCCAAAGTCTATGCGTATGCCCACGGACGCATGCGATTGGAAGACACAAACCAGCCGACTACCGCCAATGTCTCAAGAGGCTGCAGGCTCGAATCCGATTTCCTGAACCCCTTCGTCAAGGATAACACAATTACGCTGGTACTGAATAACAGCCATGCGGGATTCCCCGTCGCTCAAGATATCGAGGATCTGTTGAACCGCCAGCCGGATTTCATGGACAACCAGAAACAGAATGCAAAGCCTGTCGCTCAGGCCATCGATCAAGTCAACATTCGGGTACGAATCCCCGACAGCTATATCGACAACCCGGTTCTGTTCGCATCTCTGCTGCTTCGCCAACGACTCTATACGGTTCCGACCGAGTCCCGTGTCGTTGTGAACGAACGGACCGGAGCGATTGCTATCAGCGCCGATGTCGAGATTTCGCCGTTTGCTGTTACCCATAAAAACATTGTGATCGATATCGGCAACGGACAATTCGCAAGTCAGTTCGTCGATATCAATCCGCAAGGAGACGCGGCGATCCCAAAACTCAAGTCCTTAATCAATGCACTCAACGCGCTTCGTGTACCATCAAAAGACGTTATCGAGATCATACGCGAATTGGAACGTGGCGGCGCCATCCACGCACATGTGATCTACGAACAATAGACTTCAGAAGCAATCGGCTTCGGGCGAGGTGAAAGGTCAGCCGCACGAAGCTCGCAACTCAACGTGATTCGAGCAGTACGACGGACTCCTTGGCCGCTGACACCACACCAACTCGGGACATGGGGATACTCGACGTGACCTGCTCTCGTTCGCAATCTTACAACGGGCTGTAACATGAACACGTCGCCCGTTTTTCTACAAAACCGTTTACTTGGACAAGACCCGACTCAACCATGAACATTCAATCATTGCACACGCAACCGATTCCAACGGACCACTTGGCGCCCCCTCCACCGGTCCTGCCAAGTGATCCACGGGACGCCGAGGACAATCCCGAATTGCGAAAAGCATTTGATGACTTTGTCGGACAAACTGTCTTCCAACAGATGCTGGCATCCATGCGCAAAACAGTCGGCAAGCCCGCGTATTTTCACGGCGGTCGCGCGGAAGAGATCTTCCAGGGCCAATTGGACCAGGTACTAGCCGAGAAAATCAGCGACGCGTCCGCCAGTACGTTTACTGACCCCATGTACCAGTTATTTTCTTTGTCAAGGCGTTGAACGAAATATGAATTCGACCATGGAATCCGAACGGACCAGTGCGAGTCATGCTCCGGTGGAGTCTCGCCTAGAGCAGGATCTTGCCTCGCTACTGGAAGATCTTGCCCAGATCCAACAGGAACTGTTGGACGTGCTGACCAAGAAACAAGACTTAATGGC
This sequence comes from Planctomycetota bacterium, assembly GCA_024274855.1. GTDB lineage: Bacteria > Planctomycetota > Planctomycetia > Pirellulales > Pirellulaceae > JAJSAJ01. The sequence continues at coordinate 1,553 of JAJSAJ010000561.1, forward strand.
CCATGGTGACATCCGGGGCATGAACCAGCTGCAGTCGCGCGAGCAGTCTCTGTGCACAGCGCTGCAGCGGTGTCAACAGCGTCGGACCAGCATGCTCGACCGAGCCAAGCACCGCGGCATGCCCGCAGCGAATCTGGGAAACCTAGCCAGTTCGCTCAACACGGGAAAACGAGGCGAATTAAAGAAGCAGGTATCCCAAGCGTCGACGCGTATGCAGTTATTACAGCACCAAAGCCTAGCCAATTGGGTACTGGCTCAGAAAGCGCTCCTTCATTTGTCCCAGATGCTGGAGATTATCGCGACCGGGGGCCGAGTCCAGCCGACATATGGAAAAGAAGCCAATGCAAACGGGCGCGGCGCGCTCATGGACCAGGAAGTCTAACGTGTACCCATGACGCTACTATCGACTATCCAACTTGCCAAAAACGCCCTATTCACTTCTCAATTGGGCATCCAAGTTGCCTCAAACAACATTGCCAACGCCAATACGCCCGGTTATGTCCGGGAGAAGCTGGTAGTCTCCCCGGCACCAACCCAGAAGCTGGGGCGATTAACGTTGGGCAGTGGCGTGGAAGCGGAAGGGATCATTCGTCAGGTAGACCGGTTCCTGCAGCAGCGTCTTCGTTCTGCCACCAGCGACTTGGCGAGCGGTGAAGCGAGACAACAGACCTATGTTCAGCTGGAATCACTGCTTGGCGAGTTAAGTGACAACGACCTGAGCAGTGGTCTGAGCAGTTTCTTCAACAGCCTGAACGACGTGCTGAATCAACCGGAGACTCCATCGGTACGTAATCTGGCCACGTTACAGGGCAAGACTCTTTCCCAACAGATTCAGCATCTTGACAATCGCGTCAGGGACCTCCGAGGCGCGGTCAACGACCAGATCATCACGGCCGCATCCGAAGCGAACGAGTTGATTGAAAGTGTGGCCAAGTTAAATTCCCAAATTATCCAGGTCGAGCAAGGTGGTGCCATCGTCAGCGAAGCGGTTGGACTTCGTGACAAACGCGACAAAGCGCTTCAGGACTTGGCTCAGCTGATTGACATCCAGGTTGACGAGCAGCCGTCGGGCGCGGTCAATGTATTTGTTGGCGGCGACTACCTTGTTTTCGATGGCATGACTCAAGAAATCAACACGGTCATGTATGCCGACCGCGACTTGACTGTTGTCGAATTGCGACTGTCTCATTCAGATGGTCAGCTGAACGCAACGTCTGGCAGGCTGGCGGGCTTGCTCACATCGCGTGACGAGGTTCTAGGCCAATTCGCGGATCGTCTTGACACGTTAACACAAACGCTGATATTCGAGTTCAACAAGATCCACGCCGCAAGTCAGGGGTTGAGTGGATACGATCAATTAACAAGCCAGTATACCGTGACGGACGCCGGTAACGCCGTGGATGATGCCGGGCTGCCGTTTACACCATCACACGGATCTTTTCAAGTTGAGATTTTGAATCGCGATTCGGGTCTGCGAGAAACGCACGACATCGTTGTTCAGTTGGACGGCCTTCCGGACGACACGACATTGGCCAGTTTGGCGGGCAAACTGAATGCCATTGCCGGTCTTACTGCATCGATCACACATGATGGTCGGCTGAGTTTGCAGTCGGAGTCCTCCCAGTTCGAGTTCGGATTTGCCGCCGATTCGAGTGGCGTATTGGCCGCATTGGGTATCAATACTTTCTTCACAGGCACGTCCGCGCACGACTTGGGCGTCAATCAGGACATTCAGGCCGATCCGAGCAAGCTGGCGTTCAGTCGAGATGGAATTGGCTTGGACACGCGTAACGGCGAGAAGCTGGCCAGTCTGCTGACCACCGCGTTGGAGAGCCGAGACGGGCTGTCACTGGCGCAAGATCATGAACAATGGATGAGTGAAACAGCTCAGTCCTCTTCGCTTGCCCAAGCAATTACAGATGGTTTTCGAGCCTTCCAAACGACGTTGGAGGGTGAGCATCTTGGGCTAAGCGGCGTCAATCTGGATGAAGAGGCAGTCAACATGATCACCTACCAACGGACGTTTCAGGCAGCCGCTCGATTGATTACGACTGTCAGTGAGATGCTTGATATCCTGGTCAATCTGTAGGCGTCGCACCATCACCGCACCGTTGGACAGTCCCAGAACGAAACTGAGAACCTCCGCGGAAACACACCTTCCGGAACCGAGACTCCGATGGCATCGATTTATCCAATACCGTCCGGGCGAAGCAGTGATGTGCTGCTGAGGACTCGTCTGCTAGCTCAGTTGCAATCGCAGCAGCAGCAGCTCTTGTTGACTCAACAGCAGGCTGCGACCGGACGGCGCGTTTTGGTACCAAGTCAGGATGTCTCAGCCGCAACGCGTTCGATGGCACTTCAGCGGTTACTTGAATCGAAACAACAGACTCAGACGAACCTCCACACAACTCAGTCCTACTTGGATGCCACCGACACGGCACTCTCCGGTGTCGCTACGCTGCTGGCAAACGTACGAGGATTGGCCATTCGAGCAGCTGACAGCACGACGAGCCAACTGGAACGTCAAGCACTTGGTGTCGAAGTCGACGAAGCGATCAGCCAGATGCTGCGGATCGGCAACCAGAAGTTTCGCGATCGGTATCTCTTCGGCGGCTCGCAGACAGCTTCGCCGCCATTTGAAACCAGCAACGGTAACATCGCTTATACGGGCAACGACCGAGTTTTACGTAGTTTCGCCGATATCGAGTTACTGCTGGAAACCAATGTGCCGGCACAAGACCTGTTCGGTGCCGTTTCCGCCGAAGTCAAAGGGATCGATCTCAACCCAACCGTGTCACCCACGACACGCCTGAGCGACTTGAATAATGGCCAGGGAGTCGCCTCCGGTGGATTTATCGTGTCCGATGGCACCTACACGAATATCGTCGATATCACCGGCGCTGAAACGCTGGGCGATGTTGCCCGCCTGATCCAAGCGAATCCGCCCGAAGGGCGTGAGCTATGGGTAACAATTACCGAAACGGGACTCCGAATTGAAATGGATTCGGCGGGCGGCGGAAGCCTCATCGTCCGAGACACTCTCGGCAGCACAACCGCCAGGGATTTAGGGATCGCCAGAAGCGCCGGCCGTGCGATCGACCCAATTGAAGGACTCCCGCTCAATCCGATCGTGCGGAAAACCACATTGCTCAGCGATATCCTGGGCACCGGCGCCCGCGCGCTGATTCGCTCGCCGGGCAGTGACAATGATATCGTGCTTCAAGCACGCAACAACGGCACGGCCCAGAACGGATTTACGATCCAATTTGTCGATGATAATTTGCTTCAAGCGGCACCCGGCCTCTCGGCCGGCAACGAAAGGGCCGAACTGCATACGTCGGCCGTCGCAGCTCGTGCCGCGCTCCCATTGTCCGGCCAGAATAACGACCTGTTGCTGACTGCGACCACACCTGGCACTTCATGGAACAATATCAGTGTTCAGCTTGAACCGGTCGCCGGTCTCGGCAATAACGCGATCGTCTCATTCCAACCAGACGACAATGTTCTGAACATACAGATTGACGCGGCAGATCAGACAGCGGTCGGAACACTGATCAATGCGATCAACGCGACCGGGCTTTTTACAGCCGCGGCCGATCCATCGCAGGGAGAATCACTCGATTTGACCGAGCCGGTTCTGGCGATCGACGCCGGAATGCGAGGCAACACAGGCAATAGCGGTGCAGCGGGGAACTCGATCCTTGTCTATCTCGAAGCCGGCCACTCAACAGCCAATGGTGTTGTTACTGCGATGGAAGGCAATCCGGAAATCGATGCTCTGTTCGAGGTCGGACTGAATAATCTCGATTCTTCGTCCGCCGCTCTGGCGGGCGCGAAACCAATCGACATCAATGCTCACGCGACAACCGAAGGAGGGACCGGTATCGACTTGGATCAACAATCTGGTCTGGAAATCGTGAACAACGGCCAAACACATGTAATCGATCTCCAGGAAGCGAAAACGGTCGAAGATCTGCTTAATCTTCTGAACGGTTCTGATGCAATGGTCCTGGCCGAAATTAACGAAAAGCAAACGGGAATCAGCGTCCGATCGCGTCTGAGTGGCTCGGATTTCGCGATTGGCGAGCATGGTGGCTCGACCGCCAGTGATCTTGGCATCCGATCCCTCAATCGGGAAACCCGACTCAGCAGTCTGAACTACAGCCGGGGTATTCGAACGGCAGATGGCACTGACTTTGTCGTCCACCGAAATGACGGAGTGGACCTGGAGATCGATATCTCGGATGCACAGACGCTGGGAGATGTGATCGACCTTATCAACAACCACCCAAATAATCAGAATCCCGATACCGCGATCGTAGCCGACCTGGCCGCCTTCGGCAACGGCATTGAGTTGACCGACGATAACCCAACTGGAACCGATACGTTGAGTATCACGCGCGGGGGCAGCAGTTTCGCGGTATGGGACCTGGGACTGGTTCCGCAAGGTGAAGTGACAGGCAGTCGCACTGCCGAGACAACAGCACAGGCCGCTCTTGCCGATTTGGCAATGACGCCACCAAACCATCTGAATACTGCGATCACGCTCACTGCTAACCAGGCCGGTACGGGAATGAATAATGTTCAAATCGAGCTAATCAACAGCGCTGCAACCGGCGACCAAGCGCTCGTTTCGTTTGACACGTTGACACGGACATTGACCATCGATGTCGACCCAACAGCAACCACGGCCAACACGGTTGTCACCGCACTTAACAACGCAGGCACCTTTCAAGCGACGTTGAATAGAACCGCCGATCCCAGTAACGATGGAACAGGGCAAATGGTCGACATCGGCATATTGACCGTGACCACCGGCGGCACCGCGGATCAGCTCAAAGGCCAGGACATGCGGCCACTCGAGGCCCAAGGGATTTTCAATTCGCTACTTCGCTTACGCGATGCTATCAACGATGCTAATGTTGAGGACGTCCAACGCATCATCCAGCTGTTTGATCAAGACTTCGACCAATTGAACTTTGGACGAGCGGCACTGGGAGCGCGAGGACGCTCGGTCGACGCGATCCTGACACAGCAACAGGATGAGGATGTGGCACTGCAAGCGACACTGTCGCAGGAAATCGACATCGACCTGACCAAGGCCATTACGGACTTAACCGCCCAACAAACGGCCTATCAAGCCACATTGCAGACGATGGCCGGCCTATTCCAACTGACACTGCTCGACTTCATTTGAATATGGACGGAATCGATTTTGCGGGTTTTGCTGGCCAAGCATGTCTGCCACGACCGATGATGACTATACGGCTAACGAGGCAATTTTTTCGCCCGCTCATCCTTGCGCGCTCCTTTGGCATGCCGCCATCGGCAGCCTCCTGGACAAAGGCATTTTGCTATGCAACTGCACACCTCTCGATTTGGTACCCTGGCCGTCGAAACGGACGACATGCTCGATTTTCCCGATGGATTGATCGGCGTCGAAGATCGCCACCATTGGGTCCTGCTGGCCGATCCGAATAACAATGCTGTCGGATGGCTGCAATCTGCCGATCGACCCGATACGGCCATGGCAGTCGTTAGCCCACGCCGATTTGCCGACGGGTACCGGGTGCGCATCGGGAAACCGGATCTGGCCATCCTGGCTCTGGATAAGAACGATCGGCTCTACGCGCTCTGTGTCGCCACCACTCACCATGGTCGCGTAACGATGAACCTTCGCGCGCCAATTCTGGTCAATCTTGACCGCCGCCTCGGGTGCCAAGTCATCACAAGCGATAACCAACCGATACAAGCGGAAATAGTCAAGCCTTCGTCCTATTTGCGCAAAAGCGCCTGATACAGTCGTTGCTGCCAGAAAAACAGCACCGATAGCGGGGTTGAGTGATTTTGGGCAACGTAGGCTACCGATAACTGGTTTAGCAGTCGGTAAGCTCAATCTCCCACCGAGTTGGCTCAAGCTGTCTGCACATTCCAATCCAGAATAGAACTCACACCGTCGAATAACTGGACGGTTTGGCAGGCGAAGGAGCCAACGATGCTCGTTTTGTCGAGACACCGCGACGAAAGTATCATGATCGGGGACGAGATCGTCGTGACTATCGTGGACATCCGCGGCGACAAGGTCCGACTGGGAATTGATGCACCTCACGCTATTCCTGTACACCGTCAGGAAGTGTATGAGGCCATCCAGCGGGAAAACCGGAAAGCAGCCCAAATCCAGCCCTCGGACACGCAAGATCTCGGACGCTGATATTCGGGTTCCAGAACGCAACCGGGTGGCACTGGCCGCACTCAAACGCGGCCCGACTTTGGGTCGCGCGAGTTCGATGACGCCAGAAACGGGCATGGCCGGTGCCACGATGCCGCCCATTGGCGGCTCCTCACACTCGCTCAGCCCTGGGTGTCATGCACGGCATTGTCGCGTGCGGCAAACAGGCGCGTCTGGTCTCGAGCGTGCCCCATCCGTGCCATGTCCGATCCGTTCGCCCGGCAACGTTTGATGGCTTCCATGGGTTTCTGATTATCGTACGCCCGTAATCAAGAGCGGCCTGGCCTCGAAAACCACCTCGGATTCTTGGCAAATTGGGTTTATTCGATTTCCCGTATCTGTTTTGCACTCTCCCAATACCGGGCCGTTGCAAGACGCACCGTATCGGCCCCGCTTCTTCTACTCCTCCTCCGGCCAGCTAAAGCAGACGCTTCTTTTCGGAACGCGGTGTGGAGTGCCGGTGCAGGTAGGTTTAACTGCGGGACTGCTCCGCCAGCTAAAGCAGGCGGCTTCTGGAGTGCACTTCTGAATGCTGCCGGCACGTCCGGGTTCGGTCTGCCCACATTCATGTCGTAACGATTAGGTCGTCAATTGGGCAGGACAGCGAAACCACGTCTCCTTACCCGCTGTCACTTCCCATCACACATTAACGCGGTCTCATCATGATCAGGCCAACACGCCATTGGTTGAGAAAAAAGGCGACGCCGAGTCTACCATCGGTGGCCCGTGCCTCGTTTGAACCTCCTTCTCATCGTCGCATTCATTTCACCGAGTATGCCTCGGACAAATGGGTGGAAACTCTATCCCCTTGCAGTACGCCTAGGTTTTTCTTCGGTTTCCAATATTTTGGTACAACGCTGCCGTCAAAATCCATATCCCCGATACCTCGCACCTAACCGATACACTCTACTCGCCTTTACTGCCGACAGACGGGGCAAATCTTTCATATTGCCTAAAGTGATCATATTATCAAGACGATGTTTGCTGTAGACGCTGTAAGCTTTGGGTCGGAAGGGCAAAAAAATCCTCGGAGACCGTCACGGGCGTTTTGCAGATGCAATAGTTACAGGTGAAAGGGCTGCGTTACGACGCGGGGCCGATGCCCAGCGAGCATGCAGCCATGCCAATTCGGAGCCCTCCCTGCATCCGAATCGACTAAATTGGAAAACTTTTCAACGAGTAAGGGGTGAACTGGCATGACCCGCATTAACACGAACGTAAGCTCATTAATCGCTCAGAACACATTGAGTCGCAACTCTGAGGACCTGCAAACTGCCCTGACACGGCTGAGCACGGGTCTGCGAATCAACGTCGGCAAAGACGATCCGGCCGGCTTGATCGCGAGCGAAGCCCTGCGAAGCGATATGACGAGCATTAAGAAAGCTATTACTAACAGCGAACGCGCGAATCAAGTGATCGCGACTGCTGACAGCGCCTTGGGGCAGGTCAGCAATCTACTGAACGACATCCGAGGCCTGGTTGTCGAGGCGGCAAACACCGGCTCGCTAAGCGAGGACCAGATTGCAGCCAACCAGTTGCAAGTCGACTCGTCGCTCGAGGCGATCAACCGAATCGCTCAGACGACGACATTCCAGGGCCGACGGCTTCTGGACGGTAGCCTTGATTTCACGACGACGATTGGATCGGTATCGACGGTTGTCGATTCGCAGGTCGACCAGGCGAACTTGGGGACCCTTGGCTCAGTCGCGGTTGACATTGACATTTCAGCAGCGGCAACGAAGGCCGAGATTACAAACACTGCCGGATTCTCGGCGAGTGCCAACGCGAATGCAACTCTTAGCTTTGCAGCAGGTGCCACGTTCACCACGGCGGCGGGTGAAGTGATTGACATCGACGCGACATCTTTAAGTGCCACGGAAGACGGCGTGACAGTCCATTTCGTCGACAGCAATGTTGCCACATCGGCAGCCTATACATCCGGTTCGCAACTGACGATCACTGGCGACTTTTCCGCGGCCGGTGCAGGTGTCACGGCTCAGGATGTGATCGACGCGGTCAACACGCTTAGCGATTTCGGAGCAACGTTGGCTTCTGGAACGGCCACCAACGCTTTTGTGGCGGCGGACGCAGTCGACACAACGACAGCTCGTGACGAAATCACGATCACGGCGGCGACCGCCGGGGCCGACTTCAACGGCGTCTCCGTTCAGGTCGAATCGGGTGCAGCTAATGGCGCATCCTACGATGCCGAGCAAAAAGTCATCACGGTCACGATCAATAGCGCGGCCGCACACACGGCCACGGCGGTCGCCACGGCGATCACCAGCGATCTGACCGATTTTTCAGCTGCGGTCACGACCACGGGTTCGACGCGTATTACGGCGTCGACGCCTGACGTCGATGCGACGGCGAACACTGACAATACCGGCGGAAACGTACTGAACGATGACTTGGTCATCGCAATCGGTGGCGAGACTGGCCGTGAGGTGTTCAACTTCGAAGCGGGGGCGTCCGTCAATCAGATCACGGCAGCCATTAACCTGGTTTCCGATGCGACCGGTGTTGCCGCATCCCAATCATCCGGCACATTGACGCTGAACTCGACCAATTATGGCTCCAATGCCATTATTGACGCCGAAGTGATCAGCGAAGGCGCATCCGGTACGTTCGCGTCCGGCTTGAGTGCCATCCGAGCGGAAGGGACCGACGTTCAGGCGACGGTCAATGGAATCAGCGCGGACGGTGACGGCAACACGTTCAGTATCAACACCGTTTCGCTCGACTTGGCGATTACCGTCGCCGATGGTGATTCGACCAACTTCACCTTCGATATTACGGGGGGTGGTGCCTTGTTCCAACTGGGCCCTGACGTTGTCACCAACCAGCAGGCACGCTTGGGCATCCAGAGTATGAACACGGCGAAGCTGGGCGGTCCGAGCGGCAAACTGTACGAATTAGCTTCCGGGGGAGATAAAGCCCTCGCAACCGACCCGAACAGTGCATTCCGCGTGGTCGACGAAGTGATCAGTCAAGTCGCCATGTTGCGTGGTCGACTCGGTGCATTCCAGCGCACCACGCTCGACACGAACATTGCTTCTCTGAATGATACGTTGATCAATCTGACCGATGCGGAAAGCTCGATCCGAGACGCGGACTTCGCGGCCGAATCGTCGAACCTAACGCGAGCTCAGATTCTAGTTCAGTCCGGAACATCGGTCTTGGCAATGGCCAACAGCAATCCGCAAAACGTGTTGGCACTGCTGCGATAACCGTTCACGCTACGGTTCGCTAAGAAATAGCACACGGCCGGTTCGGGCATTGACCACTCGAACCGGCCCTTTGTTTAACTCGACAGTCACTTCGACCAAACATGGGGCCTGCCTGGTGCTCATTGCCCGACAAGCCGCCTATACGCCGAATAACCGGGTTTTCGTCAAACCTTCGTCAACTTTCGCTCTTTAACTGGTCGAAGAAAAACAGAGCACATTGCATTCCGCGCCCGGCGGACGGCTTAAGGTAACGAGAATGGGACGAATTCAATCTTCCATCGGTTTAGTCAGCGGCATACCGATCACCGACACGGTCGATCAGCTGATCGCGTTGGCGGCAAAACCTCGCGACTTGCTGCAAGCACGCACGGCCGATTTAAAGAACCAGCAGGTGGCAATCGGTGAATTGACCGCATTGACCATAGCAATGCAAATGTCTGTTAATTCGCTGGCGGAATCGTCCGTTTTCCAGCAGCGCTCGGTTTCATCAAGTAACGACAGCCTGATCGCCGCCACCGTGACCGGCGACCCGACCCCCGGAACGTATCACTTCACACCGGTACGCGTCGCGCAGAACCACCAGATGATCAGCCAGGGTGTGGCCGGTCTGGACGAGCCGCTTGGTGGGGGTGAAATCGACCTCCGGTTCGGAGGATTCCTCGACAAGAGCATGGATCTATCGCTTCTAAACGGTGGGCTCGGCGTTCAGCGAGGCAAAATCCGAATCACGGATCGCAGCGGAGCAAGCGAGGTGATTGACCTGCGTTATGCGGCGACCATCGACGACGTAACCCAGGCAATCAACAACAGTGAGAAGATCAACGTTTGGGCCGAGGCGGACGGGGACGCGATCCGATTAACCGATCGGACTAGCCAAAGCGAGGCGAACCTTAGGGTTCAGGAGATTGGATTCGGTACAACGGCCGCCGACTTGGGGCTGGCGGATATCAATGTGGCCGCCAACCAGGCAACCGGGCGAGATCTGGTTCAACTGTTCCCAGAACTGCGAGTCGAGCGGTTGAACGACGGGAATGGACTTAGCATTCGCGACGAATTGCCCGATCTGGAATTTACATTTCGAGATGGAAGTGCTGCGTTACAGATCGATTTCACCCGCAGCGATATTGTGACGATGGGCGATCTACTCGATGCAATAAATGCCGCCGATCCGGCTCGTCTGCAAGCCGGATTGAGTTCCAATGGCGATCAAATCGTCTTGACTGACTTGACAAGTGATGCGGGGGGGACGTTTTCCGTCTCAAGCCCGCTGGGCGGCACGCTTGCCGAAGATCTGCGACTGACCGCCGCGGCCGTTGGTGACACGATCACAAGCCACCGGTTGTTGAGTGGCCTTGAAGGCGTATTACTTACCAGCCTATCGGGCGGTAATGGTCTGGGACCACTGGGCCAGCTTACCCTGACCGACCGCAGTGGCACATCACAGACCGTCGACCTCTCGACCGCCGAGACTCTCGATGACATCCTGAATGCGATCAACGGCGCAACGACCGCAATCACCGCCCAAATAAACACTGCCAGAAACGGGATCGAGCTGATCGACACCAGTGGGGGCAGCGTCAGCAACTTCATCGTGGCCAACGCCGATGTGACCAATTCGGCCGACCAGTTGGGCATAACCACGGACTCGACCGGCACACGCATCAACAGCGGATCGCTTGACCTGCAGGTCGTCCACGAAAACTTTCAGTTGGCCAAGCTGAATCAAGGCAAGGGAGTCAGTTTGGGATCGATCCTCGTCACCGATTCAGCTGGGCAATCTAGTGGTATCAATCTGGCCACACTCGAAGCCGAAACGGTCGGAGACGTCTTACAAGCCATCAACGGACTTGGAATCGGTGTTGAAGCCAAGATCAACAGCACGGGTGACGGAATCATGCTGGTCGATACGGCCGGTGGCTCGGGAACATTGACCGTCGAGGAAGGCGGCAACGGCACAACAGCAGCTGACTTGCGGATTCTTGGTGAAGCGACAGTACAAGATATCGATGGCACACCAACACAAGTGATCGATGGGGCAACTACCGTTAAGCTCCAACTCGGCGCCGATGACACCTTGCAGGACCTGGTCGACAAGATCAACGAACTCGACATGGGTATCCGGGCCAGCATTTTCGACTCCGGAACCGAAGTGGCTCCGTACCGACTGTCCCTGGTCAG
>JAJSAJ010000037.1 GCA_024274855.1 Planctomycetota bacterium
GATCCTGCTGGCAAGTGCGGTGTTGGCGGGAGTCGTTTTTGCGATCATTCGACCGGACATCAGCGATGCGATGTGGGAAGTCTGGACGGCACTGGTCGTGGCGGCTTTTGTGATTGATGTGGTACGCTATCGGGGCCAGCGAAGAGGTCTGTTGGCCGCGTTCGTTGTCTTGTTCGGGCTGACGACTGTGCTGATCGGCTTCGTCGTGCAGCCCGAGGCCCTGTTGAACTGGGTGTATCAGGTGCGAGGCGTCGCGGCCGGCCAGGATGACCCGACTGTATTGCGCATTATCCTGGGTCTCGTCGCCGCGTGGCTCATCTGGCAAATCGTAGGAGTCTGCCAGCGGCTCGGCCAGCCGTTCGCGTGGCGCATTGTCGTGGCCGGATGCCTGGTATTGTCGCTTGTGTTGGCTGGAGCGTTTTCTTATGTTCGTGAAAGGACTCCTGAGCCGGTGCCTCTCAAGGCCACGGTCCGTGAAATCATCCTCTCTGAGACCGAACAAAACACGCCGGGATTAAGCGTCTTCCGCTACGAGCTGGCGAGGTTGAGCTGACGGCGATTGCCGGCGAGCCGTTTGGCGTTGGTAAGTGGAAATACTGGGAGATGCCGATGCCGAAGGGAATTACGCGGCGAAGTGCGCGTTTGGGCTCGGGCGTGATCCCCTCTGGGCGCGAGACCTCAACGGCTATTACCTCTTGTCGCCGAACAAGAAGTTGCTCGGTCAGATTGCACCCCATGTGAAGCTTGTAGACGTCGCGTGTCCGGCCCGGGGGCGACTCTGGATCGCAGATCTTTCCAAAGCCAAGGCAGCATCGGTCATCGATGCGGAAAGCTATCTGCGAGCTCGCAAGATTTCGGGCGGAAACGTTCGCTTTCTGCACGCATTGATGCAACAGTTACGTGTTCCGGCCAACGAGGCCAGGTCGACAGCGGAACGTCTGCTGCAAGCGCGCCTGGTCTGCCCTCTGGGCGGAACATTCGAGCTCACTCGTGCCGAGTCTCTCGCCGAGCGGTGGCGTTCCACGGCCTGGAAGCACGCGAGCCTGTATCAGGTCACGCGCACCCCGAATGGATTTCGGTCTCCCGTCTTCGATTGGTTTGCCGGCATCTCGATCGATCTGAACTTCGACCGGAACAGCCTATCGAGCCACATCGAACTCGACGCATTCGCGAAACCAGTTCAACATCCGTAAGGAACACATCGGTGACGCCAGGACATTTGCGTTTGGTCCAGAAGACGGACGCCGATCCAAATGGCCATCGGTCTGCGCGCGCGAGCTTTGAAATGGAGCCGGCAGATGGAGCCCTGTTCGATGGAAGGCAGCACCTGGAACAACCGGCCCTATCGTCGCTACGCAGCTACGGCATTGGTGTGGGCACTGAGAGACGAAGCCAACGGTTTGTGATCGCTGTCAGACAAGAGGGAATCGGGCCTTGCCAATCCTGCAAAACACCTCGCAGCGTGCCCTGCTCGTTGCGCCAAAGGGCGATATCCGCCCGGCGTTCGAGGGAAATCACGACATCTCCCAGGCGTAAGTGTTTGAGCCCTCCGGCGGCAAGCGCGTCGAGCTTGCCGTGTTGGTCAAGACGCACCGCCGCTACGCCCACGGCGTCGATCGTCACTTTCTGTTGCTCGACGTCGAAGGTGTCCTGGATCGAATCCCCGGACGCGCGTTGCTGGCCGGAGACAAAGATGTGGGTTCCGTCGATCAATCGGCTGCGTCCGCTTTGCGGCGGTGCACAGAGTTGGCGGCCAAATCGGCGGGCCGTCGTTTGAGCGGGCGTTTGCGATGGGATGCCACGCTCGCGCAACCTTGCGATCACTTCCGCAGTGCAGACAGAAGAATCCTCGCGTGCCGTCATCCGTGATGGCAAGGCGGAATTGCCATCGAACGCGTCTCCATCAAAGTCGGTGGTCCAATCGCCGACGCGATACAACACGGTTTTTCCGCGGGCGGCTTGTTGAAAGAAGGCGGCTGTCTCGGGTCTCTCGAATTCGGGATGGTACAAGATCAAGGCGGCATAGCGCTGCGGTCCGTATCTCACGTATCCATCGTCATCGACCTTCAGCGCCCCCTCGCGAATTTCACTGCTTGGAATCAAGTCGGCGGGGAAGCCGGCTCGCCAAAGCTGATCGGTCATTCCGATGCCCACGTCGTCGTATGCGGGCCCAGCCCAGTTCATTGCGCAGGCGTGACCGAAGACCACGGCGACGGGGCAATCCAACGGAGCTTTGGAGATGAAGTTCAAAAGCCGGACGCGGCAGTCACCACGATTCAATTCGCCGCGCAAGAGTGCCGTTGTGCGCTCACGGTCGCTTCTTTTCCGAGGGTAAAGCGGATGGTAATTGATCCGCCCACCACCCAACGCGGCCGACCACAGTTCGCGCGGATAGTCGTTCGCCGTTGCCGAGTAGTACATGTTGTACCAGACAGGACTGCCCCATTTCTTGGCAAGCGACGTGCGAACGCAATACGGCGTCACCTCGTCGGTTTGCGCAACGTCGCGTTTGGCGGCCCACCAATCGAGCCCGTTTTTCTTGAACTCGCGCATACCAGGATAGGGCCACCAAGTCGGATGCGTACCCACAAAGGCCGCCGGACCGAACACGGCCTTGGTGGCCCGGTGGTAATCATTCTCGATAGCTGCGTTGCGCTGCCAGGACATTTCCAGGAAGTGATTGATGGCCGCCTGACGCTCCCTTTCCCGGCCGCGTTCGCCGAGATACATCAACAGACAGTCGCGGACCAAATTCCGTCCGCCGGTGCGCGCGGCATACGCGACGGCGCGAAATTTCGAATACCAGAAGTCGTTCTTCGCCGGACAACCGTCGAAGGACGGCGGAAATCCCCATTCGTCTTTCATCACGCCGGCCAGTTCCACGTCAGCGTATTGCTCGATGATCCTGCGTTGGAATTCCAGCAGGTGGGGAGCAAACACCGCCGCAGCAAAGTGGGTAAACGATACGATCGCGCATGCCTTCCGCCCTGCGGTGGTGCCGTCGCTGGGGATCTCGATGGTTACTTTCTTTGCGGTCGCATCTTTCAGCTTGCAGCGTGCGGTGATGTCCTGGAGTGTGTCCGGCTCGATGCCCTTCGGCCCGCTGGCGTAGGAGTAGACGCGAACAAGCCGGCCTGACAGAGGAACATAGGGAGTGGTTTGGGAGGTGTAATGGTCCCTTGGCGTAGCCGACGGGATGGTCAGGACTACCGTTCCTGATTCAGGCAGGTCCACTTCTCTCAGACGGAGCATCTCCTGACACTCGCCGGGATACGCCTTGCGAAACGCGGAACGAGCCAGGCGGACATCAAGATCCATCGCCAGAGCCATACTTTGCTGGCGGGCATAGGCGGCCGCTCTCTTGATCTGATCATGGACTTCCTGATCCGTGATTTCTCTCTTCGCAACACGCAACGTCGTCGTAATCACATTGTACGCTGAATGGTCCCGGTAGAGGTCGAGCATATGACGGTATCCGTCCGGCTCGAATTGCACCTCGTTCCAGGCCCAAGTCGCCATGACGGGGAGAACCTCTCGCGGCAGACGAAATGGAAACGCGTTCTTTCCAGCGGCCGGCTCAGCATCTTCGGCACACATCAGGTTTGCCCCGAGGACCAGAGTCACGACAGAACAAGTCAAACGCATGATGCACATTCCTTGCAAGCAAGCGATCAAAGGGGGCAGGACTCTTTGTTGGACATGGCGGCAGTGGTGTTTCCGCCACCACTCGATCCATAGGTCAAATACATAATGATCGATCGCGTCGAAGAAGCCTTTCACATCGGCATCCAATATCCAATTCACCTTCTTGCTCGTGATCGCAACGCTCAATGCATCAAGGGCTTGATGCTGACTGCGTCCCGGGCGCAGGGCCAGCGCACATTAAGTCCGTTGTGTGGCAAGGACTTGCATCAGGAAGTCGTTGCTCCAGCCGGCGATTTGACTTTTGCCTTTGATGCTGTGTTTTGACGGATGCTGCTTTAGTAGACTGATTGCAAATCGACGAAGCCACGATAGATTGTCGGCCAAGCAACGTTCTCGTGTTCGGCTTTGGTCTTCGTTGAACGTCACGTCGAGCACCCAATGCAACGAGTTCTCAATGCCCCAATGACCACGTACTGACTGCGCAAATCGTTTGCCACTGAGATAACGACTGACGATGAAGTAACGGATGTCTTCGCTCGTTGTCCCATCACTGTTTTCCGTGATTCGGATCGCCATGCCGATCGCCTTGATGCTCGGCCAGAGCTTCTTGAATGGAAAATCGTCCGGCAACTTCATCAGATAGTAATAGCGATCGTCGACGCGGCCATGGCCCTTGTCATGTGTTTCGTATTGACGAGCAGACACCCATTCGAAATCGCTTTTCATCGCGTCGAGAAAATACTTTTTGATCGCTTGATGCAAATTCGGCTGATTGTCTTTCACCGCCAATACAAAGTCGCCACCGGCACCTTTGATCTCCTTGGCGATCTCTTTCTGACAACCCATCGCGTCGATCGTCACGATCGCGCCTTTCACGTCGATCTGGTCGAGTAGGTTCGGTATTGCCGTGATCTCGTTCGATTTCTCCTCGGTCGCAATCTGTCCCAACGCGATGCCATGCTCGCTTGCGAAGGCGCTCACCATGTGCAATGGACCGAGCCCAGCGGCATGGTTGTGTGAACGCCGCATCGTCTTGCCGTCGATGGCGATCGTACGATGCGAACCATCCACATCACCCAAGAGGCATTCACCAATCCAACATTGAAAACATTCTTGAAATGCCGCCGGTTTCAGCAGCGAGAGAACGCGAAGCACACAATCCTTCGTGGGAATACCGTTGGGCAGTTCGAGCACCTTTCCAAGCCAATCCTCTTTGGCTTTAGCCCAACGGACAATGGCGGTCGGACCTTCGCAGCCGACGATCACACCGCACACTGAAATGACAATGATATCGACCAGAAGATGGCGACGGTTGCGCGTGTCCCGTGGATCGGCCAGAGACTCGAAATGTTTAACAACAGAATCCAGAGAAACATCAGCCATCTTTCATCCTCCGTGTGATTGCTTCAACAGGCGGCATACCCAGCACCGTTAATTGGAGGATGGTATAACAAAAAGAAGAAAGCCTCGCTAGACTGCTTGGTTTGCCTATTTATGCGCGCTGGCCCTGGTATTTTTGGCGTTCGTTCTGAACCAGAACAAGGACAGGCAGCCATGTGTCCCTCTTGTAGATTTCCGCCGCGGCTGCCACGCCGACGATTTGATCACCGCTCGTTCCTTTCACTCACTGGTGCGGACATCGACAACACCAACGGATCTAAACGAACCGGTTTACCCGCAGAAGAACGGGCTGAATTCCGTTCTAGGTGTCGATGAAGGGATTGACCACCCGAACCGTCCCGTAGAGACGACCATGCTGGAAGTCTTCCGAATAGAGATCCTCCAGTCCGTAGAACTCGGCGTACGCCCACAAATGGGCATCGAACCATGAGAGTTGCTAGGCAGCCGCTCCTCGGAGCGCGGTGCGCAGGATCTGTTCATTCGGGTAGACGACTTCGTACTGGCTGAGCATCTCCTCAGCCTCGCGTCGCGCCACGTCCGGTGGCAAGATTGGATCGCCGCCGCGAATCGGACGCGTGGTTGCCGCAACGAATTCGACAAGCGCCTGGTGCGGAATCCGAATCGAGTCATTCAGGATTCCGTCACGAAGAAACTCGGTAGCAATCCGTTGCTTGCCGGGAAACCGCGGATCGAACCGATACACCAGGATGTTCGTGTCAACCAACGCTGCCACGTTCGTACAACTCCTCGCGAGTCCAGCCTCGGTCCTGATTCGTCACGACTTCCGACCGATTCGTCTCGCGGGCCTGCTGTCGTACGGTGGCCTGATCAAACCATCTGAGACGTTCTTCCACGGACGCTTTCGACAGGCTCGGCCTGCCCGCCAACTCGACACGTATCGTATCGCCCGCCTCGACCCACTCCAGCTCATCGCCAAGCTGAATACCAAAGCGGTTCGCAACCGCCTTGGGGATCGTTACTTGTAGTTTTGATGTGACCTTACTCGTTATCCTTGCTATAACAAGGATACTGTCCTTGTCAAGATAAGGAATCAGATGGCCTTCAGCCCGGACGGAAACACGATTGCCACGGCAAGCGGCGGGTTCTTCGAAGGCATGGGACAAGTGAAACTCTTTGACGGAGCGAGCGGACGGCAGATTCGGACCCTGCGCGTGAAGCCGCTCAACGTCGTCCCCATCAACGACGTGGCATTCAGCCCCGACGGCCATCTCATTGCTGCTGTAGGCGAAGGTGGCGCTCGCATTTGGGGCGGCCGGCCCTTGGCTTCGGGTCACTGAAAGTGAACTCCAGCAACCCTTAACGACCGGAAACGGGTCAAACCGCTGTACCCTTCCGACAGCTTTCCGTAAATAAGGATGGAAATCGGGGGGACGGCCGACGCTTGGCGTCTGCCAGCTCCGATGGGAAGATCAAGATATGGAATGCAACCAGTGGTCAGCAGTGGTGCGAGCCGTGGTCTGGAGCCCGGACGGCCAGAAGCGGGCTGCGGCCAGCGATGATGGCGCGGTGATGCTCTGGGACGCTTCGGTTGCCTACTAGGACATCGCCACTTTGTGGCTCCAATGCAGCATTTCGTCGTCTCTCTTGGAACCGTGAGCGGCAAGGCGCTATCCAACTACGCAGATGACAAGAAAACGCGGTGAGTGCCAACCGCGTGGGTCACCACACGGCTCAGTCGTCCTTTTTCATTTTCGCGCGCTATGCTCCCGGCCGGTTTACGCTTATTCTAGTAGGATGAAAGCATCCTAGCGTGCCGAGCCGTCCCACCGGGATGGGAATTTCGGACAGGAGCAAATCATGCCTGACCAAGACAGCGGTCGTTCGCCGCACCAGGAGCGGTTGAATCGGATCGTTGCCGATTATCTGGA
>JAJSAJ010000562.1 GCA_024274855.1 Planctomycetota bacterium
CCAGTGTGCGATGTCGTTGTGGTGGCCGATCCAGTCCATCAATACGCCGCCCCCGAACGCGCGGTGGCCGCGCCACCAGCGGTGGTGCCGGGCGCGCATATAGGGCAGCTTCGGAGCCGGCCCACACCAGAAATCATAATCCAGGTGCTCGGGCGGTGTCTGGATCTTCGTGTCGCCTTGTGGAGTGGCATAGCCCGAAGGTAAACCTACCTCCACTTGCTGGACGGCGCCGATGTGCCCGTTTAGTATCAGCTCGACCACGCGGCGAAACCTCGCGTCGGACCGCTGCTGGGAACCGACTTGGAAAACAGCTTTGCGCTTGGCCACTTCCCGGTAGACCAATTGGCCCTCGTGGAAAAAATGTGTCAGAGGTTTTTCACAATAGACATCCTTGCCGGCACGAAGTGCCTCCAGGGCAACCATTGCATGCCAATGATCGGGCGTTGCAATGACCACCGCATCCAGATCGTCACGATGACACAGTTCTCGATAGTCCGAATACGTGGCGATACCTTGGGATAGGCCGTTTGCCGACTGTTTGGCGTAGTGGGCCTCAATCTGTTTTTTTGCCGGCTGGAGGCCCATGGCCTTTCCCTTGCCCCACGGTCGGTCCCGATAGTGCATCGAATCGACGTCGCAAACCGCCACGATCCGTGCATCCGATTCGCGTAACAGCGCGTCGAGCAAGTTGAATCCGCGGGAACCGAGACCGACCATGCCCACGGCGATCCGCCCGCTTGGCGCCACATGCCGGTCGTGTGCCAGGACTGTTCCAGGTACGATCATCGGTGCCGTGGCGAGTGCCGTCTTACAGATGAAGGCACGTCGGTTGAATTTGTTGGCGGAATGGGGCATGGTAAGCTCCTCTTGATATGTCGTTTCCACGGTCCGTGTTTCGTGTTTTGGTCTGAGTGTTGTTTGGTGATATTCTGATTGTGGTCCCACGAGAGTCTGTATCAAAACCTGAAGCGGATCTCCTGGCCTCGCACCGCAATGGACCGAATGTCGCTCATGTTCGGTTGGCCGGCAACTTCGTTTTGCGTTTTCAGTGATCTACGGGCCAAAGACTCGTAGTAGCCGAGGCAAGCCCCTGCGACCAACGGGAAAAGGTTTGTATGTTTCGAGTGATGAAATCGCAGTGGTTGGAAGTCCCGATTCGTTAATGGCATTATACCAGCAAAAGTCTGGTACGCCCGTCCGCATGCCGGTGGGAGTATGGTAATATAGCAGCGATTGGACGGGGTGATCAAGCGAGTTTGGCAAAGACTACACGGCCTACACTTGACATGCTACACCAGCCATGCGTATCGGGATTGCGTGACACGCTATGTCGGAACCAACAATAAAGCGAAAGGACGACCCATGAGTCACTACAAGATGACACGCCGCGACCTGATGCGAGCCGGTGTTGCAACCGCCGTCCCCCTGATGACGTGCTCGCCGGCACTTGCCGGACCGGATGCTGGCGCCAATAGCCAATTGACGATCGGCATGGCGACGTTGGGATTTCATGAACTGACGAATCAGCAGCTCGCCACCACATTGGCAGCGGCCGGTGTCGGAACGATCCAGCTGTTTCTGGCTCAGGCTGACAGCCGCTTTTGGAAATACAATGGGCGGTCGGATGTTTCCAGCTTGACACCACAACGCTGCCGGGACATTGCCAAGGCCTACCGGTCGGCCGGGATTGCGATCCACAGTATTGGTGTCTATACGAATTTGATTCACCCGGACGAAGAGGAACGCAAGGCCAATCTTGCCTACTTCGAAGCGATGATGAAGGTCGGCAACGCCATGGATGTGCACACGTTTATTACTGAGGCGGGCCATTATCACTCGGACGCTCCCGCGCCGAGCGTCGCCTATCACTTTCAAGAGAAGGTCTGGTACCAGATGGTCGAGACTGGGAAGCAGCTGGCAAAGCTGGCTGAAAAGCACCAGGCGACTGTCTTGTTCGAGCCTTTCTTCCGTGGTTTTCTGGCTAGTGCCAAGCGAACGCGACTGTTTCTTCAAGCTGTCGATTCGCCGCGGATTCGCGCACTGCTGGACCCCGCCAATTTGCTCGAGGTCAATGACCTGCCTGAAATGTTCGACCAGCTTGGACCTTGGATTGACTGTCTGCATGCTAAGGACCGAAAGCTGCACGTTGATCGGGGCGTTGCGGCGGGGAAAGGCGATGTCGACTATTCGCAATTCGTCAAATTGACTGCTCAACGCACGCCCAAAGCACCATTGATTCTGGAATATGTCGGATCGGCTGACTACAAGCAGGCGCTGGCGCACCTGCGAGGCGTGATTCGGCAAGCTGGACTGTAAAAGAGGCACGTGGCACTGTCCAATTAGTGGTCCGCTCTTCCCTGTGCCAACTTGCCATTTGGCCGAAGGGTTACACCGATACCAATGAAGTGAACAGCTAATCAGTACTTATGGTTGCCAATGTGAAGAACTCCAGGTTGTGAACGGTTCGCGCATGTGTTTTCCGCGGATGTTTGCCAGAGAGGTTTACCGTTTTGCGAGCAAAGCCGCATCAGGAGATTATCAATGTCTAAGAAAGAAATCGGTCGCCGACGTTTTCTGAAATCGGCTTCCGCTGCAGTGGCCGTTCCGTATCTGATTCCCTCGCATGTTCTGGCTGCACCGGGACGACCAGGTGCGAATGATCGAATCTACGTGGGACTGATTGGTCCCGGTCATCGATCGAAGGATCTGCTGAAGGAGAGTCCTGCCGATCTGAAGCTGGTGGCGATGGCCGACTGTGACCTGCGCCAGATCGAAGCCCGCGAGCAGTGGTTGGCGAAAACCCCGGTGGCCATGGCCGATGGAAAACGGGCGCACTACCAGGATTACCGCAAGATGCTCGACAAAGAGCATCTGGACGGTGTCATCGTCCCAACCACCGTGCATGCCCGCGTCTTGATTTGCCTGGATGCCATGCGAGCCGGCTTGGACGTGTATGCGGAAAAGCCGCTGACGTTGACCATCGAAGAAGGCCAATATCTGGTAAGGGCTGAACGTAAGTACAAGACCGTATTTCAAACGGGGACCCAGCAGCGTTCGATTCCAATCAACAATTTCGGAAGCGACCTGGTCAAACGTGGCGCGATCGGCAAAGTGCATACTGTTTTGTGCCCCAACTTTATCGGGCCGGAACGAAGGCCACCGACGCCCGGAAAACCGGTGCCCGACAAAATGAACTGGGACATGTGGTGCAACCATACCGAACGGGTTCCGTACAGCCCCGATCTCCATCCTGGGCTGGGAAAGTGGGGTCGATGGCGGGCCTACGATGGTGGCGGACTGGGGTGGGGAG
Source organism: Planctomycetota bacterium (assembly GCA_024274855.1). Lineage (GTDB taxonomy): Bacteria > Planctomycetota > Planctomycetia > Pirellulales > Pirellulaceae > JAJSAJ01. The sequence continues at coordinate 3,311 of JAJSAJ010000562.1, forward strand.
TCACCGGTTGGGGGGCCCATGCGTTCGATCAGGTGCAACGCGCACTCGGCACCGACGATACGGACCCGATCGAAATCTGGCTGGAAGAGGCTCCGAGTCGCACGGCCAAGGTCTCACTTCGATATCCCAGTGGTACCGTTTTGAAACTGGCTTTGCCCGTTGGTAAAGGGCCCGGGCTTGGAGCGATCTTTATCGGTGATAAGGGTAAGATCGAGATCAATCGGAATCGGGTCGCCAGTAATCCGCCTGAATTGGTCCAAGGAGCACCTGAGCCGGAAGATCGGTCGGTTGTTGCCAGTGTGGCCGGCCGTCACATTCAGAACTGGGTCGACTGTATGCGATCCCGGAAAAAGCCGGTTGCCTGTGCCGAAGTCGGGCACCGTACGAGCGTTATTTACCATCAAATCAATATTTGTCGTGAATTGGGGCGGCGTCTAAAGTGGGATCCCGTGAAAGAGAAGTTTCTTGGTGACGACGAGGCCAACCGACTGTGCAGCCGCAAGCGGCGTGCGGGCTACACATTGCCCAACGATGTTTGAACGAAACCGAACACTTGAATGAGGTGCTGTTCCGATTATGAAGACCATACTGATTCTAGCTTCACTTCTGGGCGCGGGTGACTTGGAGTACTTCGACAACTTTGCACAGAACGGATCCTTCGAAACGGACGAAAACCACGATGCGTATCCGGACGGCTGGCGTCCATACGCCTATGAGTCACCCGCTGATTTGCAGTGGAGCGATTCGGTGGCACGGACTGGGAGTCGGAGCTTGGAAATTCGAGATTCGTTCCGGTCGGGCGATCAACGTGACTGGAAAACGTGTACCGGGCGCTGGGTGTCCGAGCGGCGTCCGGTCGAGCCGGGCACGAAGTACACGCTCGAACTCTGGATCAAGACGCGGGGAGTCACCGGTACCGCTTATGCACATCTGGCATGGCAGCGAGGTTCCAGCTGGCTGTCCGAGGTAGCGACAGAACGCGTTACCGGCACAAGCGATTGGAAGAAAGTGACCGTGTCGGCGGTGGCGCCGGAGCGAGCCGATACGCTGATCGTATCGATGAACCTGGCCCGCAGCAAGGGAACTGCATGGTTCGACGACCTGAAGGTGTCGGGTAAGAGCAATAAGCTGCCGCATGTCGAGTATGTATTCAAGGAGACTCGCGATTGGTTCCCCTTTGTATTTCCAACCGATGACACGAATCGGGACAGCATTGATTTGACGGGTCTGCTCGATGCACCGGCCGGAAAGCACGGTTTCGTCACGGTCCGTTCGGATGGCCATTTCTACTTTGAAGATGGCACTCGGGCCAGGTTTTTCGGAACGAATGTCGGTGGTCGCGAGTGTGCTCCGGAAAAAGAGCACGCCCAGGCGATTGCTGCCAGACTTGCCAAGTACGGCGTGAATATGCTGCGATTGCACTCGCTCGACGGGTCTTACGGTCCCTTGATCGACTACCGTGGCGGTACGTCACGGCAATTCGACAAGGGGGCACTCGACCGGATCGATTATTTTGTTTCCGAGCTAAAGAAGAACGGGATCTACATCTACCTTGATTTGCTCGACTATCGGCAGTTTCAGTCGGCGGATGGTGTGCAGCATGCGGACGAATTCAGCCATAATTGGCAAGGCTCGATGAAGGGAGCATCGATTTTTGACCCGCGGATGATTCAATTGCAGAAGGACTACGCGACAAAGCTGCTGACGCACCGCAATCCGTACACGGGACTGCGGTACGTTGACGATCCGGCTATTGGCTTGATTGAAACGACGAATGAAAACTCGATCTTCTATTTCTTCAATATGTCCGGGTTGTCGCTGCCGTATTATCGAGATCAGTTGCAAGGCCGTTGGAATCGGTGGTTGGTGACTCGATTCAGCGATCGGAACGCGTTGGCCCAGGCCTGGACGGATCATGACGGCAGTTGCGGGTTGTTGCCGGATGAAGATCTTTCGAAAGGAAACGTTGCCCTGCCATTCGGACGATTCAGGCAGTTTCGGCCCCGCAAGGACGGTGACTCAAAGAAGGATCCTTTGCTGAATCGTCGGCGCATGGCGGACGTGCTGCGGTTCTTTGCCGATGTTCAACGACATTACTACAAATCGATGCGATCCCACCTGAAACAACTGGGCGTTCGTGTTCCAATCGCCGGAACGAATCAACAGTTCGTGATGGTTGATACGCAAATCGACGCAGAGCTGAACGACTTCATGTCGCGAAACCAGTATTGGCGCCATCCGCATCGCAATGCGAAACCGTTCTTCAAATTCGCGAACGATCCGTTAATACATGTCGATATTCCGACCGAGCGAAATCCATTTTCGGTGATCGCTCGGACGA
>JAJSAJ010000563.1 GCA_024274855.1 Planctomycetota bacterium
CGCGATAAACCGATAAAAAGCGGCCTCCCCACGAAAACTGGCAAGAACGCTTTCTTGCTCCGCATCGCCCTGGAATCGCATATCATGATCTTCCAGGTGTTGAAGCAGTCGCTGATAGGCGACACTCAAGCCTCTCTCCTTCTCGGTACGTTCTCCGATGAAACGGGCGAACCTCTGAACCACTGTCTCACGCCACGCCAGGCACGTCGTAATGTCGACGGTTGCCCAACACCAGCCGAGTTACGGCGAGTCCGTTGCCACCACGACCGAAGCCAGACGCCCCATCGGCCAGAGTCCGAGGAACAGGTGGCCGGCGCCTGACAACCGAGCCGACGATTTGATAGGTCATTGTGCACTCGGTCAATCCTGTTCTTGGCTCCTATCCATACCGTCCACACTTTTGACGTTTTTGCAAGACCACCCCACCATCAAGACAGGGTAATCCTACTCAGGTTCGCCACAAAGGTCCACAAGCAGCCATCGAGGTTGCTTGTCGTCGACACTCGCACTCAGCCGGAACCTGACCGCATCACAAGATCCCCCACGGGCCGCAACGTCTGCTATGATAGGAGGAACCTGTCGCGAAAAAACCGGCAAGTCGAAAGGGGCCGACGGCCCCCCCAACCCCCAAAACCTACGAGAGCTTCCACCCCATGAAAATACCAACAATAATCTTGGCATTTTGTCTGTTTTCGTGCTCAGCCGCTTATTCGGCCGATTGGCCTCATTGGCGTGGCCCCCACTTCAACGGCTCGACGGACGAAACCCCCTTGCCGACCGACTGGAGCACAACGGACCATGTTCGCTGGAGCGCCGAGCTGCCCGGCCCGAGTGCCGCGACTCCGGTCGTCTGGAAGGACCGAGTCTTAGTCTCCAGCACAGACCCGAAGAACGATCAACTTGTGGCAATCTGCTTCAATCGACTCGACGGCACGTTACTGTGGCAACGGAGTATTGCCACCGGCATTCGCAGGGATTCACGCAGCACCTTTGCTGCGCCTTCCCCCGTGACCGATGGCAATCGGGCAGTCTTCTTCTACAGCAATGGAACGCTCGTTTCCTACGACATGTCCGGCAAACTGCAGTGGAACCTGAATATTCAGAAACAGTATGGACCGTTTGCCTTCGGCTGGACATTCAGCTCGAGCCCCTTGTTGTTCGCGGACAAGCTGTACGTTCAGGTTCTGCAACGTGATGTGCCGGTCCAAGGTCGCGGCTGGGCCGATCGCAAGAACGAATCGTACCTGTTGGCTTTGGATCCACGAACCGGCAAAAAACTCTGGCAGCATGTCCGGCCGAGCAACGCGGTTGCGGAATCCCGCGAGGCATTTTCGTCACCCATCCCATACGAGTATGATGGACGCAGCGAGGTACTGCTGATTGGCGGCGATGCGATCTCCGGTCACGATCCGGAAACGGGCAAGGAGTTCTGGCGATGGGGAACCTGGAATCCAACGCGCATCACCCATTGGCGGCTGGTCCCATCTCCAATCGCCGGCGACGGAGTCATTCTGGCATGCGCCCCCACGCGATCGCCAATCTATGCCGTGAAGGCCGGTGGTCAAGGATCACTGAAAGATGATGCGTTAGCCTGGGTCAGCAAGGAACAACGCGCCGTTACGTCGGACGTGCCGACACCCGCCTTTTATGACGGCGATTTTTTTGTCCTAAGCAAGAAGCGGCGGTGCCTATCTCGGGTCGTGCCCAAAACAGGTCAAGTCAAATGGACTATCCAGACACCCGGGCGCCGTGACTATGAAGCTTCTCCCTTGGCGGCAGATGGGAAGATCTACCTGGTCAACTTTGATGGACTCGTGGTTATCGTCAGTGCGAAGACCGGAAAGATCCTCCGGGAGATCCCAATGGGCCAACGAGCTGAATCGCCCGTTCGTTCCTCGATTGTCGCCGCCCATGGCAACTTGTTCATCCGAACCAACACGAAACTCTACTGTATCGGCAAATGAATCTGTAACCGTTCACGGAATGTAGGCCGCCGGTTCGCTTCCAAGGGGTCAGACCCATTTTCGGCGACAAAATCCGTTCGCGTAAAGAAACGCTTTCTCCGCCGAAAATTGCGTCAGACCCCAGTCGCGTAAACGGCTACATGAATCTTGAAACGAGAAACTCTGAAACCATGAGACACACGATCATTCTATTTCATGTGGGCATTGCCATGATATTGACCGGCGCCGCGAGGTCCGACAACCCGTTTTTCATTCCGTGGCAAACACCCTTTGGCACGCCTCCTTTCGACCAAATCAAACTGGAGGATTACAAGCCGGCCTTTGAAGAAGGAATTCGCCGGCATGATGAACAAATCGAATCAATCGCACAGCATCCGTCCTCGCCGACTTTTCAGAATACGATCGAGGCTTTGGAAGACAGCGGGAACATGCTGGAACGAGTGCGCCGCGTTTTCTTTGCAATGAACAGTTCCATGACCACGCCGAAAATGCAAGCCATTGCCCGGGAATTGACTCCGATACTGTCTAAACACGAAGACACGATTTTCCTGAACGCTGCTCTATTCCAGCGAATCAAGACTGTTTACGACTCCCGAGACCAACTCGATCTGAATACCGAGCAACGCAAGCTACTCGACGAATACTACAAGCACTTTGTTCGAGGAGGTGCAAACTTGCCTCCCGAGAAGAAGGCGAGATTGAAACAAATCAATGCGGAACTTGCGTTGCTGACACTGAAGTTCGGCCAGAATGTCCTGAAAGAAGATAACCGGTTCGAACTGATCATTGATAACCGGGATGACCTGGCCGGACTACCGAACAATGTGATTGCCGCCGCTGCCGAAGCGGCGACCGAGCGTGGGCATGAAGGCAAATGGGTTTTCACATTGCACAAACCGAGCATGATTCCCTTTCTGCAGTACTCGAAAAACCGCAAGCTTCGTGAGCAGATCTACAAGGCTTATTTCAATCGAGGCAATCATAACGACCTGTTGGACAACAAGAAGATCGTAGCCCAGGTCACAGCCTTGCGAGTCGAGCATGCGAACCTGCTGGGATTCAAGACCCATGCCGACTATGTGCTGGACGAAAACATGGCAAAGACGCCGAAGAATGTCTATCATCTGCTTAACGAAGTCTGGGCCCCGGCACTTCGACGAGCCAAGCAGGAAGCGGCGGCCATGCAGAAGATGATCGACGACGAGGGTGGTCAGTTCCAATTGCGATCGTGGGACTGGTGGTACTATGCCGAGAAGATCAAGAAGGAGAAGTTCGACCTCGATGAAGAGATGCTTCGACCCTACTTCCTGCTGGAGAACGTGCGTCAGGGAGCCTTCCAGGTCGCAACACGCTTGTACGGACTTCAGTTCCAACAGCGAACCGACATTCCAACCTATCACAAAGACGTATCGGTATTCGAGGTAAAGGCTGACGATGGAGCCCATATCGGAATCCTCTACGTCTATTACTTTCCCCGAGCGAGCAAAGAAGGTGGGGCCTGGATGGACGAGTTCCGGATCCAGCACAAAGAAAATGGAAGAGACATTCGGCCTGTCATCTACAACGTCGGCAACTTTTCGAAACCCACGGCAAACAAGCCATCGCTTCTATCACTCGAGGAAACGCAGACTCTGTTCCACGAATTCGGACACGCGCTGCACGGATTGCTGTCCCAGTGCACCTACAAAAAGCTGGCCGGCACAAATGTGGCTCGCGATTTTGTGGAACTGCCATCGCAGATCATGGAAAACTGGGCCATCGAACCGGACGTCTTGAAAATGTACGCTCGACATTACAAGACCGGGAAACCGATGCCCGATCGGCTGATTGCGAAGATTCAGGCAGCCCGTCATTTCAACCAGGGGTTTGCAACAACCGAGTATCTGGCCGCTTCGTTCCTAGATATGGACTGGCACACCCTGACCGAAGCAAATCCGACAATTGACGTGCTCGGTTTTGAAAATCAGTCGATGAGCAGAATCGGCTTGATTCCCGAGATCATTCCCCGATACCGAAGCCCCTATTTTCGCCACATCTTTTCCGGTGAATACTCGTCCGGGTACTATGCGTACCTTTGGGCGGAAGTACTTGACGCCGATGCATTCGAGGCATTCAAAGAGACGGGCAATGTCTTTGACCCAGAGACCGCGAAAGCGTTCTACGACAACATCCTGTCTCGCGGCGGCACCGAAGACCCCATGGTCTTGTACCGACGTTTTCGAGGCAAACAGCCGAGTATCGCACCACTGCTAAGACGTCGAGGATTGAAGTAGCCGTCATGAAACGCCGCAGGCGTAGGATCTGCATAGTCTGGCCGGCAAATCGTTCATGGATGTCTCGCGGACCACGGCGAGCTTGTGAGACATCGCCGATCTGAGAGCGAGTCCCGAAATTGGGAGGGCGAACCACGAAAACGCGAAATCCTCGAGACGTTCCGGCTCAGCAGGAGCTTCGCTCTTCCACATCAACCACCTCGAGCCAATTTCGGAACACGCTCTGACACTCACTTCAACTGAATTGCAAGGCAATTCGCCAGACCACTCGGATTGCCATTAGTACGACAACCACCAGCCCGATCCCGCCCAAGGTGTTCAGAATCCACCCATTTCGACGCTCGCCCATCACGTCTTTTCGATTGGCAAGCCACAACATGGCGATCGCCATCAGTGGATTGCCTAGTACGGTGAGTGCCTGGCCGAAGATGATCAGGTTTATCGGTTTTTGACCCGATCGCATCGCCAGCAATGCGACGATCATCCCGACCATCATGACAATCACAGTCAGCACGCGAGGCCAGATGTCGCCCATGCGGGCCGGTAGGCCGATGCCGTCCGCGAGAATCGTGCCTCCGATCATGGCATTGATCAAGAACGGGTTCATGGCCACTGCAATAAGACCGATGCAAAACACCCAATAGGCCGTATCGCCGAGCAACGGTTTGAGCGAGAGAGCCAGCGTGGCAATGTTGTCCGCTGGTTTGCCTAGGATGACCGTGCCCGCCGTGATCATGATAATCAAGCTGACGCCGGTCAATACACAAACACCGGCAATCGCATCACCGACACTATTCTCATAATCCTCGATTTTCCAATTCCGTTCCCGCACGAGATTCCCTTGAAAAAAGGCTCCTGCCACGGAAAACGTGGTGCCCAACAGCGATGCGACCAAAATCATCGGGTCAGAAATGGCACCACCATCCGCCTTGGTCGGAAGCCCGACATGGATATTGTCCGGGATGCTCGGCAAAAAACCTACCAGCACGTCCAGCAAGTTAGGTTTGGCAACCAACAGATTGAAAACAAAACAGACTATGATCACACCGACCATGACTTTCATGATCCGTTCGACCAGGCTGTATATGTGCCGGGCTCCGAAAAGAAACGCGATCACGGCCGCATTAAAACCAATGATGATCCAAGGCACGACCTCTTTGGAAAAGAAGGCACCGGCGGCAAGGGCCACCGCCAAATTATTGGAAAACTGAAACGCGGCACAAATCAAGCACAATGTGATTCCAATCAGCGCGGCCATCGGCCGTCCCAATCGCTCCGAAATCAGCGTGCACGGCGTTGCTCCGCCACAGACGCCAATACGGGCACCCATCGTCAGGAAAGTGCCCATCAACAGCCCGGTCACCAGCAACAGCCAAAGCAGTTCGTAACCGTAATTGGCACCCACTTTCGAACTGATTAGCAAACTGCCGGGACCAAACACGACGCAAGCCGTAATCAGTGCCGGCCCAATCGACTTCCACCAAGGAGGTCGCTGAACGGAAGCCGTCTCGAGACCGTCGGACATCAAGCATTCTCCTGCAATTTCGGTAGCCGCGCAATCAGCCAAACTGCCAGTCGAAAGCAATGTAACCGGGTCCGGCATCCCTTGCAACCATTAGCCCCGCTTGCCTGAATCGATCGGGACGAAACTTGTGTTCTGCTCAGCGGTTGAATACAAAGGAGACTTCGCGCAAAGACGCCAAGAAACGTCTGGTTTGCAAGGCCATCGTGGTCCTGCCGCGTCAACACGGAGCCACGAACACCGGGCGGCAGGAGCGCCAACCAAATCTCAGCTACCGCTCGGGGCCCCATTGGCCCGCTCCCGTTGGTCGCTCAACCTACATTGCATTTCAAGCGTGGGCGATGATCGTTGATCTAGTCGCTTTCTGCATCGGGCTGTGGGTTGTTTCCGGAGTCTACATCTGGGCGCGCAGACCGCGCAAGCGTCTGTTGGGAGGCCTGTTTCTTGGTGCTGGCTTCGGTCTGTTCACCGGTTTGGTCATTCTGCTGTGTCAGTGACCAGACAACACCCCTGGACCGGCAAGCCTTGAAGCCAGGGATCGGCCTTCTTCCGTGCGCAACCCCTTTCGCGCGATCAGATATCTGTAACGATCTCGTCAAAGAAATCGAGATACTGCTGCTTCTTGTCACTACCCAGAAACTTGATCGCCGCTCGAGGGTGACGGTTCAATTGGCCCGTGATGTTATAGGGAAGCAGTGGCCCCCAGACCAGATTCTTCCGAAGCGGCTCGATATATTCCTGCAGCAGTTTGACAACGGGTCGGAGCCGGAACTTCGGGTTACGCAAGAAGCCAAGCAGCAATTCCGTCGGGCAATTTCCAGCGCCGCGTCCGATCCCCCCCATTGTGGAATCGGCCAGATTGGCACCCAGAATGATCGCCTCGATCGTGTTGGCAAAAGCCAACTGCATGTTGTTGTTGGCATGGATACCAATCTCCTTGCCCGCATCATGCATCACTTCGAAGTACTTGGCGTAGAGAATGTCGACTTGTTCACGGTACATATGCCCAAAACTGTCGACGATGACCATAATCTGGGTTGGCGTTTTTTTGATCGCGTTCAGTACGGCATCGATTTCGTTTTCACTGATGCTCGAAACGGCCATCAAATTGGCGCTCGTTTCGTACCCCAGCTCCGTCGCGTACTGGATCATTTCCACGGCTTCATAAACCTGGTGCGCGTAGAAAGCAACACGAATCATATCGAGGGGACTTTGGTCACACGGCACAATTTGCGTCTTCCATTCGCACTTGCCCGCATCAGCCATCGCCGTCAGCTTCAGGCCGGTTTTTTCTGGGTCGCAATCATGGAACACGCGCTGCAAATCGGATTCGTCACAGTGTTTCCATGGGCCAAACTCGTCCTTGGGAAAAAGGCGGGCCGAATTCTTATAGCCGACCTCCATGTAATCCATCCCAGCGCCAATGCACGCTTCGTACACGGCGCGGACAAATTCGTCTGGAAACTGGTGGTTGTTAATCAATCCACCATCACGGATTGTGCAATCTAGAACTCTCAATTCGGGCCGGTAAGTAATCCAGGGGGCTTTTTCAGGCATGATTTGGTTCCATGAATATTGGAGATATCGGCGGGTTTGTCAACGTGGGGAGACTTCTATCTTCGTCAGAAAGGGCCAGGAATACAAGCGGTTGGAGAACGTCTTTTCGTGGAAGCCGAGCCGACGGGCGGAAAATGCTCCGACTTCTTGCTCGGCAACGAGGTCCTAACACGGTTCACTCGAACTGTTTACGGCCGTCCGGCGGGTCGGGCAACACGGATTGCGGTCCGCTGAAGCCGTATCGGGCGAGCAACGAGGACGTATTCCAGACTTGCGTCAGCAATTTAGAAAACCGTCCACGGTCCAACTCGGCATAAAGTCGATCCACCAAAGCTTTTCCCTCGGCTTCCGGCAGCAAACTCAACAACGCAGGTACCACCCACTGTTCCACTCCGTAATCCCGCCCCCGTTCGATATCGGTACACGCAGGAACGATCCCCGACAACGATCCTGCCAACATCTCCTGAATACTCTCGATGACCGCTCGGATATTTCGATCCTTGGTGCGTACCGGATCCGGCTCGATCCACTGATCATAAGGCGGATCCCATTCCAAAACGGGTGGCAAGCAATCGATATGCGTCACAACAGCCAGAACCGGTGGGCGTTTCCGTTGTGGATGTTCGGCAAACCATCGGTCCATTTCATGCAGAAAGACGACGTCTGGATCACGTGCAGGCTGGCTTGCGTCGAGGACAAGAACAGTCATCGCCGACTGGCAGACCGCGCGCATCGTCTCATCTATCTGATCGGCCGTCTGTCCACGATGTGCATAGCCGACCGTATCTAACAGAATAGCCCTGCTGCGGTTGTCGAGTGACTCCAACGTGAACCGGTGGATAGACCGCGTCGCCGGCAGGAGATCGACGGCGGACTGTTGCTGACGGATCAGGGCATTGATCAGACTCGATTTGCCTGCTTTCACCTGCCCCACCACGGCTATCCGAATTTCGATACTCGTTTGTGTTTCCTTCGTTTGGCTGCCATCTGACTCGGGACTTTCAGATGCTGGAGATCCTTGTTCAGAAGCAAGGTGCCGGCGCCAACGGTCGGGACCAACCTTCAAACGCCGACTGTCCAACTCGATCAAGTACTTTCCAATACTCAAAATGAACGCCTGGTAGATAGCGCGCATGGCGTCCTGTTCCAGTTCATTCATCATCGGATCGACGACGGTCTTGCCAGTGACGGTTCGGTAGACGACGCCAAACGGATTCCACAGCAGCGAAACGGCGTCGTAGAGCGGCCGAAATCGGCGCCACGATTCAGGGAGTTGCGTTGCTCGGCGCAGCCACCGAATCGTGACAAGGTGGCCACCCGGCACATAATCTTCAACAAATTCCCGCAAGTCAGCGGTTGCCAGCTCCACGGCCGTCAGAATCTCCGGAACGGTCAGCGTTTCCAATGGATGGCTGGCACCCGGGTGGTAATGCTCCGCCAGCTGGCGGGCAAGCTGTTCAACCGACTCGACATACAACTGCGTTGCAAAGAACCGTTCGCGAGGGATCTCACTGGCCCGATCCGCGTATTGCTGGACTTTTCCCCATGCCTCTTCATCGCGCCGTGTCCAGTGAAGCGACACGTTGCGCTCGGGCTGCCAGAGCAACGAACCGGATTGCCGCCGGCCGCGATAGACCCAGTAGGCAAGCAACCAGCAGAACGGCAAGGGAACCCAGACCCATTTCATGAGCCACCTGTTTTCGTGTAAGAACAAAACGCCGGCTACGGCCAGCAACAACACGAACGGGGCTAACAGCAACGTAACCACGACGGCTCGACGAAGACCCTGCATGACTCATCCCTTATTCACTGCGCAGCGAATTCCAAAGCTTCAGTCCCTCTTGCCATTGGGCTTTGAACACCTGACTGAACTCCTGCTCGGTCGGTTGCTGGCCATCGAGCAACGGACCATAGTACCAACAACATGCTTTCCCCAACGCATAGGTGTAGGAATACCCGAGTGCCGCACCGAGAATACCGCCTGTAATCGTGCCGACATAGGGTATGAACTTAACCAATTCGCGAACTCCCATTCGAACGGCAAATCCGAGGCCGCCGGCGGTGACCATCTCCAGCACTTCTTTCACGGTCCCCTGCCGGTGATAGACACGAGCAATCGCGCGAACCATCCGTGTTTGAATCGCGATAATGAAAGGAATATCGATCCACGGAATGGGGGACAACGAGGCAGCACCCGCCATGCCCGCCGCACTGTAGACATACGGCATGGCCGCCCGTTGCTGCAAGTCCTTCAAGCTACTTAACAGTTGCGCGGTCTTTTTCAAGGAAAGCTGGTAGGCGGCGGGCAACATATCAGCCAGTCTTTGCTTAAGATTGTCACCTCCATATTCCGACTCCGGAAAACCCTCGTCAACGCGAGTCAAATCGACTGGAACAATCGCATCAACAAGAGGCTCGAAGATCTTGCGCTGCGTCTGAACCGCACGTAGAACCGACTCGTCCACGTCCTGTGGATCTCACGACTCGTCGAATGGATAGGGGGGATGCTGCTGTTGAGGATACGCTTCGTGCAAACAAGTCAGCGCCAGGAGTACCGGACGTTTCGGCGATGCCTTTCGGATCTGTTTCAAAGGCCGAACCACGGAATCGGTGGCAAAATCGAGCAACCGATGCGTGACGATCATCGCATGTGCGACCTGTTTGAATGCAGCGATATCCTCAGCCTCTGAGTACCCTGCCTCGCCTAGTCCC
>JAJSAJ010000564.1 GCA_024274855.1 Planctomycetota bacterium
AAATGATAAATGATAAATGATAAATGATAACTACCCCTCCACGCACTCTCGCCGTGAACGGTTACATGCCATCAGTATAGTGGACAGATATCTTTCAACACTCACCCGCCAAATCTCTTACACACTCCACGGTGCTCGCGTTGCTCGGCTGCGCAGCGCATTTGCCTCGTGATCGTCGAGAAACTCTTCCTTGACCGGATCCCATTTCAGGGCCCTGCCCGTCCACAAGGCGATACAGCCAAGGTGGGCGAGGATCGTGGAACACGCACCGATCTCAATGTCCGCTCGCGGGCGGCGCCGGGTGCGGACGCAATCGAGCCAATCGCGGTGATTCTCCGATACGGAATGGGCTTTTGGAAACGGCTTTCCTAACAAGTGCTTTGGATAAGCATCCAACGTCCCGAATCGTGCGACGTAGATCCAGCCTCTGTCACCAACGAACAGAACGCCGAAGTTGGTGATCGGAGTGCGCACGTCCCATCCATTCGGGATGACATGTTTACCTTTTTCGAGCCTCGTCGTACTGACGATGCGCGTGCCGTCGGCATACTTGAACGTCAGCGACGGCGATCCATTGACGCCGGCCGGCGTAATTTCGATCGGGCCATGGCCGTCTTTTTGCAGACCGGCATGCGCCGAGTCCAGGTTGTGGACCAGCCCGGACGTCATCGCGCCCGCCCCAAACGCTCGGTTGCAACTCCAGGGAACCACGTTCTTCGGTTGGCCGGATTGGTGGTATCGATAGTTATAGGGGTACTCGGGACAGGGGCCGAGCCACATGTTCCAATCCAACCCGTCTGGAAGCGGTTCGGCCGGCAGGTTCAAGAAAGGACTGACGCCACTGGCCGACACATAGGCCAGCTTTACTTTGCCGATACGCCCGGCACGGACCATTTCGAACGCTTTGCGGTATTCCGGGTTATTGCGTTGCTGTAACCCGGTTTGAAACACGCGATTATGTCGCCGCACCGTTTGAGCCATTGTGCGAGCCTGGCGAATGGTCAACGAAATCGGCTTTTCGCAATAGATATCCTTACCAGCCTGTGCGGCCAAAACGCTAATTGCGGGGTGCCACCGTTCACCGGTGACGACGATGACCGCATCGATATCGTCGCGAGCCAGGATGTCACGAAAGTCCGTGTATGCCTTGAACCCGTGAAACTGGCCGCTCGGCTGCCTGGCACCGTATGCCCGTTGTAGCACTTCCGTAGCGGCATTGCGTCGCCATGGATCGACGTCACATACGGCAACAAGTTGCACATCGGGATAGGTTGAGAATATTCGAAAATGGCCTCTGCCCATCGTCCCAACGCCGATGGAGCCGATCGCGATTCGATTACTTGGTGCGATCAAACCGTCCTTCCCCAATGCACTTGCGGGGATAACCCACGGAGCGGCAATGGACCCGGCGACCGCGGCGGTTTGTCGCAGCATCGCTCGCCGCGTGTATCGCGTGTTCTGTCTGCTTGTCATGCGATTAGTCCTTCTTCTGCTTTCGGGCTTCCATATCGCGAAGCACTTTGGACATCTGTTGGAGAATTGCCGGATCTTGCGTCAACGGTCGGATCTTTCGCATCGCCTCGGCTGCCTGGTCCGGATGTGATTGGCTAAGTCCCTTGGCCAGTGCGAAGGTTGCTGGTAGGGCCGCACTTTTCAATTCCGGATTATCCAGGAAGGACAACAACAATGTCAGCGAGTCCGACACTCGGATCGATCCCAAACGTGTGACAATCAGCTGACGGTCTTCGGGACGTTTCGCCAACTGCATGGCGTTCTTTAGCATCTCGAACGCCTCTTGGGGTGAAAAAGCACCTGGCACCGAAACGACACGGACAAACGCCCGCAGTGACCAGATGCGATAGGCTTCGACCTTGCTGGTCTTTGCAATACTCAATAACTCGTCAGCCACGGTCGCATCCGGCCAGTTGGCCAGAGCGCGATAGCCGGCATCTCGGACGGTACTGTCTGGATCCTGCATGGCCGCATGCACGGCAGTCAGCGATTACCCGCCGCCCAGTCGAGCCAGTGACGGCAGGATCGCGCATTGGCCGGCAGCGTCGGCCTTCTTCATCGCGGCAGCCAACGGCGCCGCTCGTTTTGTCGGGTCGGTGATTTTTTGGCAGGCCATCCAGACGGCACGGCCGGCCGCTTCGCGCAGATCGCCGGGTGCAGTCGTGGCGAGAAGCTCGGCCAGAGCTTCCGCATCCTTCGCTGTCGCCATGATCTCCAATGCCTTGAACGCTGCTAGTTGGATCGCCTTATCGGATGACTTGGCGGCCTGCAGAAATCCGGACACAAAGTTCGGCTGCCGGCGTGCAAGAGCGGCCTGCACCACGACAGGACTAAGAGTTTTGCTCTGGTTCATCAAGACAAGTATCGCCTTGTCGGTTCCGCTTGCTGGCATGAGACATAGCGTCCGGAATGCTGCTTGCCGCACTTTCGAATCCTCGGATGTCGAAGCCAGGTCCGCGAGGATGGTAACATCCTGGGCGGTGCCGGACGCAACGATCGCTTCCAAGGCGGCCGTGCGAACCCGGGCATCCGTTGATCGCCCCAACAGTTTTAAACTGGCGTCACGAATTGCCGGGTGAGAATGATTCTTCAAACTGGCAAGGGCAGCGATCCTGCCGGACACCGGCAAGGTCGGTAGACTCGATGCGATGGCGCTGATTTCTTCGGACGCCTTGAGTGCGACGACACAATCCGCGGCAACTGCCCGTTTCCAGTTGTCCTTCGCAGCCAGTCCGGTAACGATCATGGCAAGTGATCCGGCCGGATTTGCGCGGATCAGACCACGAAATGCCGCCGCGCGAACGCGCACCGACGAGGCTGATCGCAGCGACTCGTAGACCGTACGAGCGGCTTGGTATTCTCGTTGCCGGCAGAGTATCTCCGCAGCTTGAAGTTGAGCGTTGACGACCGTGGACTTAAGCGTCTCGGGTGCTTTGCCGGCAAATGAACTTAGTGCCTCGGTTGCACCTACGGTCCCAATTCGCCCCAAGGCAATGACGGCGGCCGCCAGAAGCTCAGGAGACTTCTCATCAAGTAATTCCGCGATTGACGCGACCGCATTGGGGTCGGCCATTCTGCCCAGCGATATTACGATGCCGATCCTCTGCTTGCCATTGGTCGTCTTCACCGCGTCTCGGAGCGACTTGCTTGCCGCCCGGCTACCGATCCCTTCCATCGCATACCGAGCCATGTGCGACAGTTTCGGGTTGGCGAGTAATCTGGACAGCGCCGGGATAGACGCGTCCGAACCGACAAGCGTCAACTGGCGACATGCGTACTCCTTTGCCAAGTCCGTGGCGTTGCCTTGAAGCAAATCGACAAAACGTCGCTCGATGTCCGTTCGGACTTTTCCGTCAGTATGCGAGCGACTGACCGCCTGCCCGATGGACTGGAAAACCCCAAGATCTTGCCCGAGTTCCAGATTCGCCAGCGTTTGAAACGCTTGATCGAGTGCGGGATCCAGACTGGGAGGTGGTGCAGCCAAAAGGTTGTGCTGGGTGAGTCCCACCATCAAACAGATGCAAAGCCCTGTGAAGACCATGATGCGGCGTCGCGGAGAGCGGGTGGCAGAGCGAGTCTGACGTAGATTCGCAGTGTGATTTCGTGGATGAATGACTGTAACGAATCTGAAGGGACAACACATGTCGTTGACGTCCTGGCGGGATGGAGTGGTATGGGGAATGCAGTGTTGACATCGAAACCAACCGATGAACCTAGCGTAACCATTGACGCGAGTCAACAAAGTACTCAAATATGGAGTTCTGTTTGGACGATCGATCAACGTGTGTGTCTGGGATCGTCAGGGGATCATGGTCCTCGTGGACGCTTGCAAAGCAGCCGGGAAGCGTTTAACCAGGGTCCGTCTATTGATCTTTGTCGCGTTGATTGTCAAACTGGGACACCTGTTGGTTGCTGTCACCCAGGTGTGAAGAACGTGTTGTCGAAAAGGAATGGCACGATGAACCATCTCATGTACGTTTCGATGATCTTACTGGGATCGCTACCTGCGTGGGGGCGTGCGAATGATGTTGTGGGGGCGTCCGGTGTTATGGGCGGTGTTGTCGTCCATCTGGGTTGTGCTGATGGCCGCCGGACTGTGCAGTTGTGTCGCGGCGGCGGGTTTGTCGTTCATGGATTGGATGTTGATGCGGCGAATATAGAACAAGCGCGTGAAACGATCCGAAAGACCGGGCTTCAGGGCAAGGTTTCAGACGGACCGTGGAGTCAGATCCGGTTTAGGGTTTATTGACCGGGGGCGATGCCCAGACCGCAAGGGCGAAGAAGCATGGGGGCACGGATGGCAAGGCGTCCCACGGATGAAGGGAAAGGTAACTGTTTAGCCGTCAGGCAGCCACCGAGGTTCAGGACTTCTTGAACCATAAACAGCTTCTGAATCGAGCACGACCAGAACAGGAGGAAAAGGAGATTGAAACACTTTAGCCAAATGGAGAACGCGCGTTGGTCGAAGGACCCCCATGGGTGAACAAGTCTCTCGAGCTAGAAAGCATGTGATGAACCCCCCCTTTCCGCTCGCTCCCCGCCGCCTTTGGCGGCGGGGAGCGAGTGGCCGTCGGCATGACATGCCTGCCTTAGAGCAATAGACTCGCTCACCAACGGCACAAGGCCGTTGGGGTCGATCAGCCGAAAAAACAGCAGCGAAATGCAAATCCAACTGCAGACGGCTATACAGTTACGGAGATTGAAACACTCATCCTCACTCATCCCCACTAATCAGAAACTAATCAGAAATGGGAAGAAGTTGCAAGTCCAGCGCCGAGCGAGACGGACAGACGCGCATGAGAAGGCTCGCTTGAGTCTTCGATCTGGATTAGTGAAGATAAGTGGTGATAAGTGTTCCAGTCTTCCTCCCGTTCAGTCGATCACTCGCCATTTGGCTACAGTGTTACACAGAAATCAGTAGTGTTACACAGAAATCAGTCTAGGGACAGGAGAAGAATGCAGTTTCAGGTTTGCGAGTCGCGGCACCAAACCCCATTTGTTCGGAATCGAGCGGTAGAGCCTGTTCGGTGAGGTAAGGCCTTGAACCGAATAGGTTCGCATCACGTTCGAAGCGAATCAACCCGCTTTCGTGGATTGCTGGAATCTGACGCGAAATGGTTAGTTCCTGGTTGAGAGCATGCTGCCTACCAATGGTTTTTGAGGAAAATACGATGCACGTGCATTTCGGCGTTCTTTGGTCATGGCGATACTTGGTCGTCTTGTTGTTGAGTGGTTGGGCGGTCGCGGCGAGCCCTCCGTTATGGGCACGTGACGATAGTGAGCAGGTTGTCGCATTGGCACGCGAGGTCGCTGCACGCGGTTGGGTCGTCTTCGCGGCTCATCCGAGAGAGATCCAACAACAACGCGTAATCGAGAACAAGTCGCAACGTGGGCAACTTGACTTATACTTGGCGCGCCCCGATGGCTCACGGTTGCGGAACATTACGAATACCGCCGAATTTAGCGAGTTCGGTGGGCGGTTTACCCCTGACGGTCGCCATCTGCTTGACCGCCGGTTGCCCAAGGACGTCGCGATGAACCACGACCTTTGGGGCGCGACCGGTTGTCTGATCATCGCCAATGCCGACGGGTCGGAATCACGAGTGCAGGGTGAATCCGGAGAATATCCGTGGGCGTCATTCGGCGTGGACATGAAACAGTTTGTCTGCTTGTACAAGCACGAACGGAAGATCCGTATCTTCGATTTCGCGTCGAAGAAACTGGTTCGCGAAATGCCGAGTGAGGGAGTGTTTCAGCAGTTGTTTTGGGCTCCCGACGGCAAGCATGTTGTCGGTACGGCCAATATTCAGGGACGCAATTGGAATGTAGTCAGTATTAACGTGCAAACGGGGCGGTCCACGGTATTGACGAGGGCTCTGAACTGCACGCCTGACTGGTTTCAAGGGGATCCGAGTCGAGTCATCTACTCGAATCGCAATCCGGCACTCTTTCCAGGTCAGTACGACAACTATGGACTGACCATGTTGATGCAGGCGACAGCGGACGGCAAACATCGCCAATTGATTTACGGTAACGCGGCTCGCCACTGCTATTTTGGATGTACGTCGCCGGACGACAAATACGTCATCTTCTGTGACGATGCGCATGACGGATTGGTCGCCGGCGCGATCCACGTTATCAGAATGGCCGATACGCCGATAATACCACGGGCGCTCAAGTCGTTGAGCCTGTTGTTTCCGGATTCGCATACGGGGCCGGTGCTTGACTGGAAGTTCGCCAACGGAATTGCGATTCGTGGTTTCGAACCCCACTGGACATACGGCGATTTAGGAGCAGGCGAGTGACACCAGGATCTTCGCGTACGGACTGCGAATGCACGATCGATGGTGTGTCGGCGGTCAATACGTCCATTCCGTCAGGGGCTCGGCAAGAGGATACAGGCGGGCCGAGCTGGCGACGGGCGCTCGTTGTGATTGGTGTGTTGGTTTTGATCACTTGGGGGCTTTCCCAGTATGGCCGCGGCGGTTCGGGAGCGGACCCTTACGTGACGACGCTTGGGCGGATCGAAGTTACCGCACGGTTAGTCAAAGGTCCCGATGTGTTCCCGGACCTGGGGGCGTATCGATACACGTACGTTGTCGAGTATGAAGTTCTCGACGTTCATCGTCAGGACCCGGCCGGAAAATATGTGTTGAAGCCGGGCGATCACATCTTCGTGGGTCACTACAAGCCACGTCTGCCTCGCAGCGGGATTCGGGACGCCGATTGGGGCGATACGCCGCTCGGAGGGAAGCTGGAGTGTATCGTTCGTGGTGAGGTTCACCGGATGGCAGTGGATTACGAACTCGAGTCATTGGCGCCGAGCGGTGCACTCGACTTCTGCTACCCACCGAGTGGAAACCGGTTCTTCGCGATTTGGGCCAATCCGGTCGCACCTTGATTTGGCGAGTACGCGGACATGGTCTTTACGTCGCACATCTTTGTCTTCTACTTCTTGCCCCTGTTGCTGCTGGTCTATTTCAATCTGCCTCATCGCGGTCGGAATCTGTTCTTGGCCCTTATCAGTTACTTGTTTTACGGCTGGTGGAATCCGTATTTCATGTTGTTGATGTGTGCGTCGACGCTGATAAATTACGGAGCAGGTCGAGTGATTTCGGTGCCATCGGCCGGCCCGGGACGTCGTCTCGCGGCATTGATCGTGGCCGTTATTGCCAATCTTGGCCTGCTCGGTTTCTTCAAGTATTTCATGTTGTTCACCAACGGCATTAATGCACTGTTGGCAATTCGCGGTTTTGATCTGCTGCCGGTACTCAGCGTGACGTTGCCAATCGGCATTTCGTTCTATACGTTCCAGGCGATGAGTTACACGATTGACGTCTATCGTGGCGAGGCACGCCCGGCGAGGTCGTTGATTGATTTTGCGTGCTTCGTCTCGCTGTTTCCTCAGCTGATTGCCGGGCCGATCATTCGGTATCACACGGTCGCCGAACAGTTGATCTACCGCGAGCATACCGCACCAAGATTTGCATCGGGTGTGGGGCTGTTCATTGTCGGGTTTGCCAAGAAGGTCTTGTTGGCCAATATCATGGGCGAGATCGCCGATGCAGTCTTCGGCGCGGCTCAACCGAGCCCGATCGATGCGTGGTTCGGCGTGCTGGCATACGCGTTTCAAATCTATTTCGATTTCTCGGCCTATTCGAACATGGCGATCGGACTCGGCCGCATGATTGGCTTCGAGTTCCCGCGTAATTTCAATGCCCCTTATCTGGCGGATAGTATCACCGAGTTTTGGCGGCGGTGGCATGTATCGCTTTCGACGTTCCTCCGCGATTATCTGTACATTCCATTGGGCGGCAATCGCAAGGGGCCGGTTCGAACGTATTTTAACCTGGCTACCGTCATGGTATTCGGAGGGCTGTGGCACGGCGCTAATTGGACATTTGTCGCTTGGGGCGTCGCCCACGGTGTTCTGTTGATCTTTGAACGCTGGATGGGAAAAGAGAGCATCTACCGGTCGTTGCCACGACCGCTGCGCGTTGTCGTTACGTTTGTGCTCGTGCTGCTTACCTGGGTACTGTTCCGAGCCGATTCGTTGCCTGCCGCAGGGGCCTTTTATGCGGCAATGTTCGGGCTGGCGAACCATGGTGGCGTGAGCAGCACACTATTGGCCGGTGAAATCCACTCAGTCCAATACGCTCTGGTCATGTTCGTTTGCCTCGTACTGACCATTCAACCGGTTCAGGCTTTCGACTGGGCAGGTCGTCCCCATCGTCCTGCCGTAGCGCTCTTGCTGTTGTTGATGTTCGTCGTTTCGTTGTTGATCTTGTCGACTCAGACATTCAATCCGTTTTTGTATTTTCAGTTTTGATTTCCGAACGTTTGCGAGACTTCAGCCGGCCAAATGGTTGCGGGATAGTAGTCTGGGAGGATAGGTGTTGTGGGGAACGGTTCAACGCGGCTTTATCAACGTATGCTGATCGGTGGTTTTGTCGTGATCATTTTCGGTATGCCGGCAAGTCAAGTGTTTGTTGAATTGTATCGTGAGGTGCCAGTGCGCTTCACCGACCTGTTTCGCAACGCCCCGACTCGAAGGAATCTGCGCCGTTACGAAGAAACGTTGGAACGGAACTGGTGGGGACAAGCGTCGGCACGTCCGGTAGCCGAACAATGGCTATTTGAAACGTTGAATCGAACGAGCAGAAAGACGTTGCCGGGGCGTGACGGGTGGCTGTTCTACCGACCGGGGGTTGAGTACCTGGTGGCCCGCGATACACCGATTGCCATGAAGACCGATTCACTGTGGGTGGACCCTGGTCCTCGACGGACTGCGAGGCAGAGTGTCGTGCAAGCGATTGTACGGTTTCACAATCAGTTGCAGCAGCGCGGGCTTAAACTGTTGGTTGTTCCCATTCCGGGGAAGGCGAGCATTTACCCCGACCGGCTGACTCGGCAGGCTCGGCAAACGTGGCAGTCGCTCCATTCGCCGACCGAAGAACTGCTTGCCGACCTGGAGCAACAAGGGGTCAAGTCAGTGGACCTGTTCCGGGTGTTTCGTGATGCTCGAACTGAGTTGGAAGACACGAAAAGGCGTGAATGTCTGTATTTACAAACAGACACTCACTGGACACCGATCGGAGCCCGTGTTGCCGCGGACGCGGTTGCCGGTGCATTGCAACGACTTGGTTGGACAGACGGCCCGCCCTATACGTATTCCACGCGTCGTGTCAACGTCAGTCGAACGGGCGATCTTGTCGAGATGCTCGGCCTGCCGGGCGGCACGCGTGTCGGGGCGGCTGAAAATGTGCTGTGTTGCCAGGTGTGTGACCCTTTTTTGCAAGGTCCGCTGGTACCCAATCCGAACGACCGTGCCGGCGTGTTCTTGAATCAACACCTGCTAGACACACCGATGGAATCTCGCTATCTGGTGTTGGGTGACAGTTATTGTCGAATTTACCAGTTGCCCGAACCGGCTTCTTTAGGGGTGGTGAGGCATGGGCGGGCAGGCGATGACCGTTGGCTGCGGGGTCGGTCGTCCAAGCAACGTCTGTTGCCGGGATCGGCCGGATTTCCATCGCTGCTTGCCAAGGCACTGCATGCGGCGGTTGATTTCATTGTCAGCGACGGTGGTGCGGCAACTCGAGTGCGCCAGATGCTAAACGTGACTCCGGAGAGTTTGCAAAATAAACAAGTTGTGATTTGGGAGTTCACCGAACGTGATATTCAGCTGGCTGGTCCGGGGTGGCAACCCGTTCCGTTGCCATCCGTTCCCTAGTTGTTGCCGCCTGCTTCAGGTGCTTGGCAACTCCAATTCGCCGATGAAACCTGACAGCTCTGCAACATCATTGGCAAATCGGTCGTCACGGCAAAAGGCAACCTACAGAAGGATGTGCCGTAAGACCTACCTGGCGCTCCGGACATTTTGCATTTTGCATTTCTCATTTTAGCTTTCTCAATACTTCCTTCGCCGCATCACTTGCTAATTGTGCCGTGGAAAACCATTGGCCAACGACTTTTATGGTTCCGGCTCGTCCGGGTTGGGGAATAGAAAGATTGTAACTGTTTAGCCGTCTGCAGTAGGATTTGTATTTCGCTGCTGTTTTCTCGGCTGATCGACCCCAACGGCCTTGTGCCGTTGGTGAGCGAGTCTATTGAGCTAAGGCCGGCATGTCATGCCGGCAGCCGCTCGCTCCCCGCCGCCAAAGGCGGCGGGGAGCGAGCGGAAAGGGGGG
>JAJSAJ010000565.1 GCA_024274855.1 Planctomycetota bacterium
CCGCCCGGCCTTGATCGCAATCCGGTCCAGCAGCAGGCAAACAGGTCCCGGCTGCAGTTCCAAACCTCTTGTAGCGTCCGGGATTACGCCATGTCCCGCTCGGCAAGCGGGACCTACCTGGACCACCTTACGATCAATGCCCGCCCGCCCACATACGGCGCCCCGGTGGCTCGGGCGCATCCGCCAATGCGCCCAATGCCCAATGCCCCGCTTGGTGCCATCCCTACAAGGCGGTCGTCGCCATCTCCGGTCCAGCAACAGGCGTCGGAACCGGACCGTGTGGCTCCAACTCCTCACGCAATACCAACACATCGGACGGCGCCTCGATACCGAGCCGTACCTTGTCTCCGGAAACTCGAACCACCGTGATCACAATCGAGTCGCCAAGTCGAATTCGTTCGCTTTCCCTACGCGATAGAACGAGCATATCTGAACCTCCATGTATAGTGTTCGTTTGATTATAAGTGTAATTATGTATAGTTCGACTTCCCTGTCAAGGCTGAAATCAACGGCAGGTTTCTCGGCCGCTTCAAACACGGCCGAATCACCTTTTTCTGTCAGCCATGCCCCGTGTGGCATCGAAGCCTGTCGAAAAAATCCGTTTCGGTATCTGGCTCCGATGCAAGACGGCCCGATGCTCGAGTTGCTGCTCCACGTACCCTAGTGCTCTGGTCACCAGAGCAGGCTTGTCTCGACACGTGGCCCAAACGCAAGACGCGGTCGTACATGCGATACGGCTGGGACAGGCGTCGAATCGGTTGTGAAGTCCTCTTGAAAAATACCGGGCAAGTCGGTCTCGGGGGACATACGGGAATCAGGCTGCTTGAGGGACTAATGCAGGGGCACTTGCCAGCTGACACCGTTCAACACGCTGGCCTACCGCGTCATAAAACAGGACCGTGTTGCGATCAATCTCCCAAATGGCCGTCAGCTTGACCGCGCGGGGACCGTGCAGACAAAAATAGAGACCACACGGCTGACCTCCCCGGACCAGAATTCGCTCGGTCATCGTGAACGCATTGATTTCAAGTTCGTTGTTTTGGCAAAGAGTTCGGTGAACGTAATTTCGTAGGTGAGCAAGATTCTTGATTTGTAGGGAATCATCCAACATGGCGGGTGCTGGCTCCTTGTTGGGATGGGCAGAATAAATAAAGCGGGCCGACAGGGGCGACCGCATCGAATAACAAAAGTGACAACACAAGATACTATCGGCAAGATAGAGCAGATGCATCACCTTGAAACGCCTGTCGTTTCGGGAATTCACTCACTCTACAGCGACTGCGACAGACTGGCGGTTCGGCAAGAGTTTTCTACTTGGTGCGGTTACTCCGGCGCAAACGCCGACCCCACGACGCGCATCAGCGCCTTGCCGAGCGCTGGCCACTACGCACACGTCTACCGTCAACCGGCCGATCATTTGCCTTTGACGCTGGCAGGCTGTGGCCCCGATTTTCGCAATTGCGAATACGCCTCGAATGCGTCTGGGAGGTCGGCCTGTTTGGCATCGCCCCGATGAAAAATCACTCGGTAAAACAACGAGAAAGCTTCACCCGGTTTGAGAATCAAGGAGCCGTCAACCTTGTCCGAATTC
>JAJSAJ010000566.1 GCA_024274855.1 Planctomycetota bacterium
AATAATTGGCCCAATGATCGTCCAATCCTGCCACTCTTCGCCTTTGGAGTCGGTGCGAATTAGCGGCCTGCCCCCGACGTACTCCAACAAACTCACGCCCGCCTCATACCCGATCGGATCCCGACTGATAAACCTCCCCAGTTCGGCACTCAGGCATGCGGTGCCGATAGTTGTACCAACGCCCCGCCCCTCACGTGCTTGCCACGTGGGAGCGCAAGTCTCGTCGGCTAGAGATGGACGGGCATTCCAACCCCCGCATACACATGGATCCATTCCTCAGCGACGAACGGCAGCGATTACCGTGTCGACTCCACTCCGGCCAACAAGTTCAACAATGTGACGAACCACTCGAAAGAGGATTTAAACAAACAACTTCATCACACGCGCACTAATCGGCCGCGACAGCCTTGCCGCTGATGCGCGTATCGGCGACGCCGGTCCGGATCCCCGTCTTCGCATCGACGTAAATTGAATGCGCATCTCCTTGTCTGCCCGCTTTCGGGTTGAAGCGATGCCCCATCGATCGCAACTGCTGAACCAAATCCTGATACCGATCCAGTTTGAATCCTGCAAACCGTACTTGATCCGGAAGCCATTGGTGATGCAAGCGTGGTGCCGCAATGGCCTCGGGCAACGGCATATTGAACTCCAGAACATTCAGCACGACACAGAAAACCGTGTTGATGATCGTCCGGCCACCAGGGCTACCTGTGATCAGACACGGCTTGCCGTCTTTCAAGACCAAGACTGGAGTTTGCGAACTGAGCATTCGTTTGCGAGGTGCGATCGTGTTCGGCTCGGTTCCGATACGCCCTTTCTTGTCCGTATGTCCTGGGCGCCAGTTAAAGTCTCCCATCTCATTGTTCAGCAAAAATCCTGCTCCGCGAACCATCACGCGCGCCCCATAGCTTTGTTCCAGAGTAAACGTATTAGCAACGGCCATTCCTTGTTTGTCGATAACTGAGAAGTGTGTCGTACTGGTTCCTTCGTCGGCAATTGGAATCTCCGGAGCTAATACCAGGCTTCTGGTCGCCTTCTGCGTATCGATTTTGGAAGCGAGCGAGGCGGCATAGTCCTTGGTCGTCAAGCGTTTGGGAATGGCAACGAAATCCTGGTCGCCAAGATAACGTGCACGGTCCAGGTATGCGCGTCGCATCGATTCGATCATCAGATGGATCGTTTCCGGACTCCACCGTCCTTTTTTTCGCAGTCCGAATCGCTCGACCATATTCAGCATTTCGATCAGTACGATCCCGCCGGAACTGGGTGGCGGCGGGCCATAGACATCATAACGGTGAAACGTGCCGTGAATCGGCGTTCGCAAGTTGGCGTGGTAGGTGTCGAGGTCGGCGTTGGAAATCAGGCCGTTGCCCTCTTGCATTTCGCGGACGATCCTGGCGGCCACCGGGCCTCGATAGAATCCGTCGGCACCTTGTTGAGCAATCCGGCGAAGCGTGCCTGCCAGATCGGGCTGGACTAGCCGATCACCGGCCTGCCAGGCCTTTCCGCTCGGTGGGGCGTAAACTCGCCGCATTTCCTTGAATGGAAGCGACTTGTCGTCCTTCAGCACCTTGTTCAGCGAGCGGGCCAATGAGGCATCCACGGAGAACCCTTGGTCTGCCAGGCGAATTGCCGGCTGAAGAAGTGTGCTCCAGGAGAGCTTGCCAAACGTAGCGTGGGCCAGTTCCAGCCCGCGCACTGTGCCTGGCACGCCGACCATCTTCGGCGAAAGGCGCGAGTCGGTCAGGGAAAACATCGTTGGTGTTGCGGCGGCGGGCGCCGTTTCGCGGTACTCGACGCAAACAGGTTGCATTCCCGGCTTGGGCAACACCATCATAAAGCCCCCGCCGCCGATGTTCCCGGCCGGCGGATAGGTCACTGCCAAGGAAAAAGCGGTTGTGACAGCTGCGTCGACCGCATTGCCGCCTCGGCGCAACATGGCAGCTCCGGCCCGGCTGGCCGGTTCCGAAACCGAAACCACCATCCCCTTGTTCGACGTCACCGGTTTTTCGGGGGAAGTCGCCTCGCAACGAGGCAATGGGGCAACAGCAAACAGCCCTGTGACGATGCAACCACAAAGAAGGCGGGTAGGAACACGACCATCCATCGAATGAGTCTCCATCTAGTCAAGTCGCCGAACTCGACAGCTGTGCACATTGCCAGGCGAACACTTCGGCCCAAAGTACTCGCCCAAGCACACGCCGGCGCAAAAAGGGTGTATGATAAGCAAAATGACCAACAACGTAACACTTTAGCCAAATGGAGGAGAACGGTTCTCAAGGGACCCCCATGGGTGAATAAGTTTCGTGAACTAGCGTGATGTGGTGGAATGCCCTTCCCGCT
The DNA here is from genome assembly GCA_024274855.1 of Planctomycetota bacterium. GTDB lineage: Bacteria > Planctomycetota > Planctomycetia > Pirellulales > Pirellulaceae > JAJSAJ01. The sequence continues at coordinate 2,344 of JAJSAJ010000566.1, forward strand.
CCCTCCCTGCCGCTTTTGGCGGCGGCGGGGAGGGAGCGGGACTTTGGAGTGACATGTTGCTCTTAGCTCAATAGACTCGCTCACCAACGGCACAAGGCCGTTGGGGTCGATCAACCGAAAAAACAGCAGT
>JAJSAJ010000567.1 GCA_024274855.1 Planctomycetota bacterium
CTATGTATGCGCGCACTGACAGAATTATGGCCGCAGCGAGTCAATAAACGCGATGGCGAAGCTGCAATCACCTATCGCGCGGCGATGACATCGCACACTGTTCCGCGAAAATGCCGAAAACGGACTTTTTTCAACGAAAACGGATTCAGGTTCCTGTGTCCGTTAAGGACGTGGAGGTTCGACTCCTCTCACCCGCACTCAGGCCGCTCAACGACTTACGTCAATTCGCTCGGGTTGGGATTCGCCCAGCTTTTCCGCACCGACCCCGGTGTGTCATCTTGCAGATGCCGCAAGGGGCTAGATCCCCCAGAAGTCCCCCGGGTGTTCCGAGGCCAGTTCGCCCGATGTCCAAGATCCCCAGTGTTCGAGGATGTGCGTCAATTTCGAACAGTTCGCCAAGGCAGGCACATCGCAACAATGGGACCGAATCTCGTCATGGTTCCCGGCCGCCAGCTGTGGATCATCCAGGATCCGAGCCTGCAGCAACCACGACTGCACCAACCCGAAGTAGTCGGTTCCACGTTGTTGAAGTGCGATTGCACGATCGAGGAAATCACGAGCTTCGTGCTCGGTCTCAGCGCACTTGGCCAAGGCAGGCAGCGTCACGAAGTTGAGATACCCCAGGTATCGCTGGTCCAACTGGATCCGTTCGGCCGTTTTCAGTAGTCGTCTCGCCGCATTTCGTCTGCCTTGAATACGCCGGATCTCTCCACGCGTGGCGATCAATCGAGCCTGCATATATGGATGGACATGCCGCATTTGGCGGTTGAGCAACGGTTGACGAACCAGCTGGTCCGCCTGGTCAACCAAACCGTGCCGCAGCATGCATGCGGCCACGTGATCTCGGTAGACGGCCGCATCCTCTGGTTCACGCTCACCCCGTCGCAGCGAACTGAGCAGTTCGTTGGCACGATCGATCCAAGGATGCACCTGCTCTAAGTCCGGCATGAATCCTTGAAATCGAAGAACGTTCACCCAATCAGCGATGGCCGACCACGTATTGGCATGGTCTCGGTGAGCTTCGTGAACCATCCGCACTGCATCGGTATACCCTTGTCTCGCACGAGTCCATGCGAAGTAGCGCATCAAACGGGAAGGCGTGCCCGGCAAATCGGCACGAAGAGCACCTACGTGAGCCGCTTGCTGCAAATATCGCTCGCAACCGTGAAAATCACCTCGATCGTATAACACGATTGCACGGTTCATCAGTTCGCGATTCCGCCGCCCATGAAGGGCTAAGTGCACTCGCGGATTTGGTGCCCGCTCTTCATCGATCGCAACGAACTCTTCGGCAAAAGGCGTCCCTAACCCAAAGGCTTGACTGGCGTCATGGTCATAGGCGTATGCCCAATCGAGCTCCATTCCGCGTTTCTCATGATTCTCTTTGATGAACCGGGCACGGGCACGGGCGCGCGTTCGCGTCTCGGGAACAAAAGCATCTCGCTCCTGACCAGGCTGGGTCAACGGCACAACACGGTGTTTCAGCATATTGGCCTGTTCGAGCTTCCGAAAAACAGATTCCGGGTTACAGAACTCATGGTACCCCTGGTTCAGCAACGCCAACTCGCTGAACAAGGGCTTACTCGCTCGCAAACTATCCCAGTTTTTTCCCGACTGCTGAACGACGGCTGAAAACAGCTCATACTTGGCAAACGTGTCGAATCTCGCGGCAAGCCAACTACGATCCACACGCTCATATGCCAGCAACGTCTGCTCCCAGTCCTCCAGCAGCCGGGGCACCCAGTCCGGAAGCTCTGACACACTCTCGGCATACCGTCGAGCTCCTTTCAGATAAACGCGTTGCGTGCGGACAATCAACGGGTCGATGTGAAGCGAACAGTTCGGACCGGCCAGCACATTCAGCTGCTTGATCGTCGAGACCCACGAAGGACCAAACTGACTGGACCACCGACCGACCTGTCGTTTGGTTTCCGGATCGAACAGGATCGCCTTGATTGCCAATGCCGTGGCACCGACTTGCAAAGCCAGATTGAATTGGCTGCGGTGCCCGTCGCCACTGATCAGATGATAACGATACAGGGCCTGCGCCGAACTCATGTGGCTCTCGGAACGTGCCGTGCTGTGGATTGCTCGCGTGTCGGTGGTCCCGCCCCCAGTATGCGTTTCCATGCAGGTCGGCCGAACCCCGGCCAGAAACTCGCCGGTCGGATAGTGAACGGCACCGGCACCCGCGTAAATACGAGTGACCAAAAAGGGGAGGATCTGCTCGGTAAATGACTCGGGAGGCGCCTCGACCAAATAGTTTTCATGGGTCCCCCAGACGGGACAACCGGGCCGCAACAACCCCGAGTGGTTATTGTTCGCCAGCACCAGCCGCACTCCGTCCTCGCATTCACCAAGCACCTTCAAAGCGCGCCCGACCAGTATTTCGATCCGCTCAACAATCGAAGGCAACAGATAGGGCGAGTCACACTCAACGGTTGCCAGCTCGATATGTCCGACATCAAAGTAGAACTTCGCGTAGCCATTGAAGTACCCTTGCGTGCTGCGAATTGATGGCGCTTGCTTGGCCAGGTACTTGAGCAGGCGGAGCGCGAACAGTTCCGCCTCCCCCGGGCGATCGGGCAACGCCGTCAGACACTCAGACTCGATTCCAAACAGAAACTGCGAACCAGGTTTCACCATTTCAAGCACCTTTGCCCCAACATGGGCTTTGACAGTACCCCAAGAATCCAAATGCGTCCTGGTCGCGGCTATTGTCCGGAACGGTTTCGACGTTGCTGAAGAGCTTGGACAGCATCATCACCGTGCTGGCACGCATCGGCTGCTTCGCGCGCAATCGTCGCGTACATGGCAGCCTGAGCTTGCAATGAATCGGACCCGCTCTCGAACGGATTCTCGTCAGACGCCGGTCCGGCCGTTGGACGCGTCTGTTGTCGAGTCTTGGTATCACTCATCGTGAACTCCTTTACATTTGTGAACTAACAAAACATCTTGAGTAACCATCACCAATCACCTGAACACAACGTGCA
>JAJSAJ010000568.1 GCA_024274855.1 Planctomycetota bacterium
AGGTCATCCCAGCGTACAGCTTCGGATCGCAAACCATCTGTCGAGCGGATATGGAGTGTCGTCGGTAGACCCATTTGTGTAATACCTCGTCTAGTCACCCGAACATAGCATGCGCCCGGCAAACACAGCCTCAACCGATCATAGGAAACAGAGACTGGGCGACCAGGTCGTAGCCCCACGATCGGTTTATCCGGTTTACTCCGCCACCACCCCCCAAACGGGTCAACCAAGCAACACAAACAGCTTTCCGCTTCTTCCCTTCCGCGGGCGTGGGAAACGGTACGGCATTCGCGTACAATGACCGGCACTCAATCACGTGGACCAGCGTCTGACACAGCCCATGAACGCACCAGCCGACAAACTTGCTTCGACTCCAAACGCCCACAACAGGGCGGTACCGCCCTCGACCCGGTACACTCGATTGGAACATTTCATTCCAATTCGAAAAACGGACCTCGTCCGAAAACTGGCCGATCCGACTCGTCTCTCGGAAAAAGATCGTGCTCCATTACTTGCCTTCTGCCGGCTACTTGATGCAACGTTTCATTATGAATTTCATGAACAATTCGAACGCCTGAAAGACGCGTACGCGTCTTTCGACCCCGACAGGACGACGATTATCGACGATTTGGCAGGCGGCAAATCAATCGGCACCGACGAGCTATTCTCACTATTCGACCAATTGCTGAGGCAGGCTAACTATGAGCATCTAGAGCGCAAAGCGATCGAGGCGGCCATCGGTGCAGCCAGCCAGTGGGGCATACGCATCGACGTTGATCTTGATCTGTTTGAGCGATTGGATGTCTACGTATGCGGCGATATCGTTCGGCAACGCGAACTTCGAAGGTGGCAGGATCTATACCGGCCAACGCAAGTTGACGTGGCCGTTCACCAGAGGCTTGTTGTCATTTTCAGATTGAAGAAACCGCCTCGTCTCGATCAGCATGTCGAACCAGAATCGATCTACATCAAGTTGTTCAAGAACATCCCCAAACAGGACATTGACATGCTGCTGCCGGCGTCAGGTGTCAAAATGACCTGGTTGGACCGAGTGCGCATTATGCTGCCAACCGTATCGGGATTGGCCATCTCGGTTTACAAGATCATCAAGACGGGGATGCTGCTGGCGTTTGCCAGTTTCTATGGCCTGCTGGCCTTTCTCGGGCTGATCGGCGGCACGATCGGCTACGGCGTAAAGTCGTTTTTCGGTTACCTTCGCACCAAGGACAAGTACCAGAACCACCTGACTCGCAATCTCTATTTCCAGAACTTGGACAATAATGCAGGCGTCTTGTTTCGAATACTGGACGAAGCGGAGGAGCAGGAGTTTCGAGAGGCCCTGCTTGCCTATTATCTACTGTGGCAGGAGGCTGATGAGTTAGGCTGGACGACCGAACAGATCGATGAGCGAGCGGAGCAGATGATTCAGTAAATGGTCGGCCGACCGGTCGATTTTGAAGTGGACGACGCGTTACAGAAGCTTCGACGCCTGGGCTTGGTACGACAGACCGACTCCAAACACTGGGCAGCCATCGGCATCCAAGAAGCGTTGCACCTCCTTGACAAGACGTGGGATGCCTATTTTCTTTATGCAAATTGACACACACGACCGACCGTGTGATACCATGAATCGTCCGGTCCGTGCCATGGGACGCTCGTCAGGGCAGCACGTCTGTACTCACCGCTTTCGACGGTCTGAAGGACCGTCGTACACCGCCAGTCCGCAAGACGCCCCAACGTCCGACGGGCTTGTCGCCCGTAGAAGAAGCGGGTACCAACACAACCACACGTAACGACTCGTCCCAATACGCACGGTTGGCGTTCGGCCTTGCCGATGCGGCTGCCTGTCCACGTTCGTTTCAATCGGAGACAAAGGGGCAATCGGAGGCAAAGGGGCGTCCGGAAGATTATCTTTGACGTCATTCAGCCTTTTGTCGTACAATACATGTGTTCATTTTGTGCGAGTGTCCCATTCTGACGACATTTCAGATTGGCTGGTCGGATCGATGGCGGTGGAGCATCACAACCGGTCGCTGACTGCCGGTGAGCGCATCGGGGGGGATTGCGTACCGAGTCGCTTGTGCGAAAGGCTCTTTTGTCCATTTATGGGAAGCAGACAACCAGCGAGACAGGAGGTGAACGGTGGACGGCAGAAATGGTCTCCTGGTGTTCGGTGCTTTTCTGATGTCGGCGTTAGTAATTCTTCTTGTTGCCGCGTATGGGCTTTGGAACTACGGTGTCTCCCGTGTGGCCGGTCCAGCCCATCTGGTTCCGACCGAGTTACAGCCGACCGATGTACGTAGCCCGTCCCGCGTTGCCGATCTCACGGTGACGACGCCGGGAACCTTGGGGGACACGGAGCAGCGCAACCGGATTCGGCTTCTGGAGCATTTGCTGGAAAAAAAGAACCAGCAGATACGCGAACAGGCTCAACAAATCACGCACCAGAGGCAGACGCTCCGGCAACTGCAAAGCAAGTATGATGAGGCCATCACACGAGCCATTGAGGTGCTGGATGGCGAAATGGCCGAGCCCCCCGCCGCAGCCTCAACGACCGAACCGGATGAAACGCCCGACCAGAATCCCGAACTGGTCAAACTGCGAGCCGATTTAGCTGCGGCCGATGCGGTCCAGGAAAAGCTGGGGGCCGATCTTGAACAGCTTCAGAACGAGCTGACGGAAGTCTACGCCAGCCTGACCGACGAACAGACCATGCCGTCGGATTCACATCCCATGCCGATCGACACGTCAGTCGAACTGGAGGCCACATTGGGAGACGTGGTGGTTGGCATTGGCGCGCCCGCGATCCCGTCACTTCTGAAAGCACTGAAACATGCAGATCCAACCGTTCGACGCTGGGCCACAACCGTCTTGGGAGCGATCGGCCCGGACGCCGAAGATGCGGTCCATGCAGTGAGACAATTGCTTTCCGACTCCGATCCAGAAGTGCGGCGCGCAGCCAGACAGGCCCTGGAATCGATCGAACGGTAACCTGTGTCTTCATTCGCTGCAGACGTCTGGGCGTTACAGACGTAAGGGCGGCCCACTTCCCTCACGGTCCCGGAGAATCGGCTGCAATTCGTGGACAAAATCGGTCACGTCCTTGAAGTCGCGATATACGCTGGCAAACCGAACAAAAGCCACTTGGTCCAACATGCGCAGGTGCTCCATGACCATTTCACCCAGCGTGTGGGAATCGATCTCGGAGTCGAAATCCGCGTACAGGTCGCCTTCGAGATCAGCGACTAGCTTATCAATCTGCTCATCACTAATCGGTCGTTTCCAGCATGCGCGAGCCACACCCTGTCGAATCTTGTCGCGTACGAATGGTTCCCTACAGCCATTTTTCTTGACTACTTTGATTGCCATCTCTTCCGGGCGCTCGTGGGTCGTATAGCGCCGCCGGCAACTGAGGCATTCGCGGCGACGGCGGATCGCTAGTCCATCATCTACCGCACGCGAGTCGATCACGCGATCATTGTCTTGGCGACAGAAAGGGCATTGCATCCTGAATTCACTTCCCACGCATATAGCATGTAACGATGGACACCGTATCCACTCTTTGGCGGCGGGCCACCAAACTGCCCAGGCACAAGATACCAGTTCGGTCAAACACCCCGCTCGGTCACCTTGTGGCGAAACCGCCGGGGCACCGTGGTCCGCTGCGCGGCATCCTGATTGCTAGCAGTCACTTAGGACATCCCACACACTATACAGGATGCGAGAGCTGGTGGAAGCCGTTTCTTGAACCGACACTCCTCATCCCTGCTAACGCCGACGTTCAAAAGCACCGTCTCTTCAAGTGCCATCTTCCAGGAGAGCTGGGCCCCCAATCACAGGAGGCACGGAAAGTATAAACGGACTCCTGTTCAGGTTCCAATATGCGTGGGTGAATCGCGAAAGTCTAACAGCCAGTCACAAGAACGGCGGACCGGGGCGTTCAATTGCGTGGGGGGCAGGTCTTGCACTGCAGCTACGGACCCGAGTGGCTGGCAGGCACATTTTTCACTCAGAAACACAGCCCAAGCGGGGGAGCGGCTGGGTTCCTGCGCCGAATCACCCTCGCAACCGATAGTCTCGACGCAACCTGCAGAAGGCCCGTGGTCGATGTCAGCCATCGACGGGTGGCTTGCTGGGCCAGAAATTATGGGCGAGCGACTTGCGTGATGGCACACTATTTCGAGATACTGTTTCCATGGATATTGATGGGGCCGTTTGAAGCGTCGCGTTGTGCAATATGACCGGACTACAGCAACTCGAGACCGCCGGCAATTCATTCGCAGCCGCTCGAGGACAATTCCGGCACAGCCGCGTCCTGGACGGACCCCAAGCCGCCGTAGGGGACTCTCGTACCAGACGGCCCGGAAATCGGCTAAGATGTTAGGCATAGGCTGACAGGTGTGCAGCCAATTGCTGCAGGCACCTACGGATCAATTGCCTTCTGCTCGGTCGGCAAGACGAAAGCCTGCCAACGACGATTACGGAGACAATCACGGACGCCGCAATACGACGGACCTGAAACCAGACGATTCCTTGATTCGGAGATCTATTTCGATGGCCACAACGTGTAGTAAATGTGGAGCAGAAGTGAACGAGTCGGCCGTGTTCTGCCAGAAATGCGGCCACCGAATTGGTGGTGGCGGCGACGAACCTGATTCCCCACAGGCAGCGGTCGGCCCAGCGGCAACGGCCGACAGTAAGCCTGGCCCAACCACTTCCGGTGTTACATCGGGGCAAACCCCAGCGGAAAGAATGCGAAGCGCAGTCACCGGGGCACAGTCACCAGCGGACGACCAGGAAGACCACGTCTGGGAAGGTGCTTTCAGCGCTAAAGCGATGATTGGGAACTGGATTCTGAGTGGATTGGCAGTTGTGGTCATCGCAGCTGCCGCATTCTATTTTCTGTCGTTCATCAACGGCCTCTATGTGACACTGGCGGCAGTCGTGCTGATTCTCGGAACGATCGGCGCGCGAACATTGTACCGAACGATGGCTGTTCACTACAAATTGACCACGCAACGCCTCATTCATCGCGTTGGCGTTTTACGCCGTGTCACGGATCGCATCGAGATGATCGACATCGACGACGTGACTTTCGAACAGGGAATATTCGATCGCATATTTGGCGTCGGAAACATCAAGATTGTCTCAAGTGACGAGACCGATCCAGTGCTCTGGATGTACGTGATTCCGAATGTGCAAACGGTTGCGGGGCAAATCGACGACATTCGGCGTCAGGAACGCCGGCGACGCGGCCTGCACATCTAAGCGATCTGACACGAAAGGGGTCGACAGATCCGCAGACTAGCGTTTCGTCCAATCACGTCGTTGACGCGAACTGGGAATACCCATTTTCTGGCGGTATTTTGTGACGGTACGGCGTGCGACAGTCATTCCGTGTTTCTTGAGCTCTTTGACAAGATCATCATCGCTGTACGGATGCTGCTTGTTTTCCTTGTCAATCACCTCTTGCAGTTTGATCCGAATACGATCCCATGCAACATCGTCACCGGCATCGCTTCGCGTCCCACCGACAAAGAATCGTCTGAGCGAAAACATACCGCGTGGCGTTTGGATCCACTTGTCATCGACCGCTCGGCTGACCGTTGTCACATGGACTCCGACCTTGTCGGCTATCTGCTGCATTTTCAGTGGAACGATATGGTCGGGGCCATCATCGAGAAAGCGTTTTTGATAGTCAACAATGGCCTGAGCCACCTTGGTCAGCGTACTCCGGCGCTGCTCAATCGACTCGATCAGCCATTGAGCGGCATTTACTTTCCGCTTGATAAACTCTTTTTCTTCTGCCGTTGCTTCGCCACTGGCTAAACGCTGGCGGTAGTAGTTGCTGATATAGAGCCGTGGTGTGCGCCAGTCCTCGAGGACCACCTTGTAGGATCCATCCTCCGCCAGTTCGACAGTAACATCCGGGGTCACCGTAGGGACATGAGTGTCGACAAAGACGGCTCCCGGTTTAGGATTCAGTTTACGAAGCTGCTGCCAAGCTTGCTGGATGCGTTGAATCGAGTATCCCGTCTTGCGTTCAATCAACGGCAAGCGGTTATCCTTAAGATCTTCAAGGTGATCACAAATCAACGTCTGGACTTCTTCGAAGTCGGGCATTGTTGGATTCAGTTGCAGCAGGAGGCATTCACGCAGATCTCGTGCCGCAATCCCGGTCGGATCGAGCTTCTGAACGATAGCCAGTGCTTTTTGCGCGACGGCCATTTCTTCAGGGCCGGCATCGGCGGGCAACAGATCTTCCAGGCTGATCTTAAGATATCCGCCATCACGGGCATCCAGCGTCGACACGATTCTGGCCGCCATCCGGGCCACCTCGGGGTCGAGGTCCATTTCGCCAAGCTGATGGATCAGATAGTCGTTCAGCGACTCGGGACGCGATACCACGTTTGCCATGGCGTCGTGCTTGCGGTCGGATTCTTCTTCGATACGATTGGAGGACCGCCCTGGCCGCTCGTCAAAATGCCCAGGCAACTCGCGGTCCATATTAAACAGACGCTCGAAGTCCTCCACATTGTCGTGCGTTTCATCGACAACCAGTTCGCGTTCGGTATCCTCGGGCGCGTCGGGATTCTCGCGCTCATCCGGCTCCTCGGGTAATGCCGGGTCTTCTTCCTGGAGTTCGAGAACGGGATTCTCGTTCATCTCCTGCTCGATGCGTTCCTGCAATGCCATAAGCGGCAACTGCAGAATCTCCATCGACTGGATCATCCGCGGCGCCAGTTTCTGCACCTGGACCTGTCGTGCTTCGAGTCCGAGTGATAATCTCATGGCGTTTCCGAACTTACGTTTGCCTCAAAACTCCAAGAAAAGCTTTTAACGGCCGTCTGTGCAAAGTCCGCCAGGCGATTGTCGACCTCGCGGCTCGTAAACCGGCCGAACGAATGTACCCTATAGATGAAGCTGGCGGACCCGCCAACCCCAATAGGAAAAAGGACCCGCTTAAGCCCATGCGGCCGGTCGCCTTTCGCCACCAGACTCGACCGCGTGGCAATGGCAAATTGAGGCCGCCAATAGACAACCAAGCTTACCACCGATTTGCCCACCGCGATATGCCCAAGCTGCCGAGTCGTCACGGTAGCGTGTCGAACGGCCACCAAATGGGGCATTTTTCAGCGTCAGGAGGCATTCGGTCGACGAAGTGCCCTGTTACAGGTTGGGCAAAGTTCAGTCAGATTAAAGGGGCCCTTGTCTGTCGTTGACGAAACGGCCGTCGGCATGGTGCACTACCGCTGCCACGTACAATATGGGCATTCAGGGCATTGATCGTAAGGTGGTCCAGGTAGGTCCCGCTTGCCGAGCGGGACATGGCGTAATCCCGGACGCTACAAGAGGTTTGGAACTGCAGCCGGGACCTGTTTGCCTGCTGCTGGACCGGATTGCGATCAAGGCCGGCATTCAGAGCTTCTGACGCCCAGAAAGGGCGTCGGCCAGGATCTCTTTGTTGGTGTATTCGAGAACGCTTCCCGTGGTGATTCCTCGAGCAAGACGCGTCAAGGTCACCGGCAATTCAGCCAACAAGTTCGAAATATGCAAGGCGGTTCCGTCGCCTTCAACCGTCGGATTGGTTGCCATGATTACCTCCTTGAACTGGCCCGTGCGTACCCGGTCCACCAAAGCGTCGAGCGTCAGTTGTTCGGGACCAACACCCTCCAATGGGGCGATTCGGCCGAGCAACACATGATACAAGCCGCGGTAGGTACCGGCCGCTTCCAGTGCCATGACGTCCCGGGGCTGTTCAACCACGCACAGGAGACTCGGGTCTCGGGTCGATGCGGCGCAGATGGCACACCGCTCGCCCTCAGCCAGATTGAAACAGGTCTCGCAATACCGAACATTCTCGCGAACACAATGAATCGCGTCGGCTAGTGCGATGGCTTCGGGTTTGTTGACCCGTAGCAAGTGATACGCCAGCCGCTCGGCCGACTTGCGCCCGATGCCCGGCAGTTTTGCCAATTGGTCGATCAGGTTGGCGACCGATTCCGTAAGCTGTGCCATCGCACGTCTCCAGCAAAACGCCTACACATCTCAATAGCGCCAGTCTACTGGCCCAGGAACTCCCTCCCAGCAATGAACGCACGAAAAGCAGAGGGGGCCACGAAACCGTGAGCGACACCGGAAACGTTGTGAGCGACACTCAACAACGGGCGTCTTGCAGGCGGGCCAGACAAGCATGTCACGTGTTGTTATCAGATAACTGGGCAAGCGCTTCATCCAATCCAGGCAGGCTCATCCCAGCACCGACCGACTGCATCGCCTCGGTGTGCAGTTGGTTCGCCTTTTCGCGGGCCTGGTTGACGGCTGCCGGAATCAGTTCCTCGACCATTTCGCGATCACCGCTTTGAAACAGGCTTGGATCGATCTTGACCGAAAGCACGTCGCCCAACCCATTTGCCTGCACTTCGACCATTCCGCCGCCGGCGGCACCGGTAACTCGTTGTGATTTCAGATCCTCTTTGATGGCCGCAACCTTGCCTCCCAGCTGCTGGGCGGTTTTCATGAGCGACGCAATATCTCCAATCCCTTTGAACATAAGTTCGTCTATCCTCCAGATGATGGGCCACTCGATTCAGGAGCCGCCACGACTTTGCGCGGAATATCAACGCGGGTGACTTCGGCGCCTAGCACCTCAATTGCCTCACGTACCCATGGATCGCTCTCTTTGTCACGCCTCAACTGCAAGGGTGACTTGGTCGGCACGGCAGCGCTCGCCGGTACCGGATCGTCGGGAATGGTCGCAAATTGGATGCGAATGGTCGCCCCCGCGACTTGGGACAGAGCAAGTTCCAGCTTTTTTTTACGTTCTGGCTGATCACAAGCTTCCTTCTGAAGAGTATACGCTTGCCGGAAGAAAACGACCAGACAGTTCGGTGCGGAAGTTGCAACTCGTTCGCAATACGAGGCGTAGTCCGCCGTCATATCTTCGATTTGCCCAATAGCCTGTTTCCAGAGCGATTCGGCCGATTCCGAGGTCAGCGAAACCGATTTGGTATCGGCTGTGGGTTTTGTCAGCGGGAGTTCGGCTCGCTCGTCAGTTTTTTTTTCCGGAGCGCCGGCATTCCCGACCGGTCGGTGTTTGCCACGTCCCGAGTTCCCACTTTGTGCAGGGGGCCGCGACGCCCGCGAAGGAACTGCCGCAGTCGGGCCATCTCGGAATTGATCAATCAGGGACGCAAGCTGGTCCAGATTCTCTAGATCACAGATTCGAACAATCGCAATTTCCAACAACAACCTTGGCTGCGTGGTCTGTCGCATACGGACAACTGCCTGGTCCAGGATCTGTTGAGTGGCCAGGATAGTGGCCAGCCCTAGTTGCTCGGCCGCGGCAGCCAACGATTCGTGCTCCGATGGTCCGGTGTGCCTCAACAGATCAGGTGTGCACCCAACACTCAACATCATCATGTCGCGCAGATAACCCAACAGCTGCTCAGCAAGTTGGCCACAATCCACACCCTCCACAACCGCCCGATCCAGCATTTTCAATGCCTCGGCCGCGTCGCGCTGAATCAAATGGCCGGTCAACGTTGCCAACTGACCGGTTGCCGCGGTGCCGAGCATCCGATGCACGTCCGACACTCGTATCGTATCAGCCGAATACGCCAACAACTGCTCCAACAATGACTGGCTATCCCGAACCGATCCTTCGGCGCGGCGGGCCAGCAAGCGTAGTGCTTCCGGCTCTGCCTTGCATCCTTCCGTATCGACGATCAGCTGGAGTCGGTCGACAATCGACTCGAGATCGATCGGTGCGAAGTCGTACCGTTGGCACCGCGAAAGAACTGTGATCGGAACTTTCTGGGGGTCGGTTGTACACAGAATAAACTTGACATGACCGGGAGGCTCTTCCAACGTTTTCAACAGCGCGTTGAATGCTGCCGTGGTCAGCATGTGCACTTCGTCGATGATGTAGATCTTGAATCGTGAACGACTTGGGCGAATACTGGCATTAGCACGTAACTGGCGAATCTCATCAATGCCGCGATTACTAGCCCCATCGATCTCAATGACGTCAACATCCTCGCCCGCATCAATGGCCTGGCAAATGTCTGATTCGTTATCGGGGTCAGGGGTCGAGCCACCCGGCGCATTCAGGGCTTTGGCAAAAATTCTCGCTGTCGATGTCTTGCCCACACCACGGGCGCCGGTGAACATATAGGCGTGCCCAACACGATTGGTCGTAATCGCATTGCTCAATGCACGGGTTATGTGGTCCTGACCGACCAGATCACGAAAGGACTTGGGACGGTACCGCCTGGCCACCACGACATAGGAGGTCGGCGAGCTGGTGGACGCTTCGGAAGACTTCGAAGACGAAACGTCGGGTGACGAAGCAGCCGGTGACATCATGACAAAAGCCTCCGTTGCCGCACGCGGCACGCAAAATCCGACGGCCGCCTTGGAACATTGGCCGGTCATTTCACCGATGACGGCCGGACGAAAAAACTGCCCTCCAAGGGCCCCCGCACAAGGGTACCCCGCTTAGGGCTGCTCCTGTTACGGCCTGACCCGGTTCACGGCTCCCCCTTGCGAGAGCCCTTGGAAGGCAGTGCATACGACTTGCCTGCCCCCTGATTGTACGCATTTCGATGCGGGCGTCAAAGGGCCCCATGGAAAACAGCGTCGGGAGGGATGTTGTGGCCGGTGGCAACATACGGCATGATAGTCGGGCAAACTGGCAGCGCGAAGAAACAAAGCCCACGCATTGAAACGCTGATCTGCACAGCAATGTAGAATTTGGCTGAGGCAGCGAGATCGCGATATCGGCTTTTCACATCTATCCCCCAGCCCAGGAAGCCTCGCCGCCCCGGAATCACGTGTACCATGCAGCCTGAATCATACCGAAAAAGTGAAGATAAGTGGTGATTCGTGTTCTAATCTTTGCTCCCGTTCAACCGGCAACTTGCCATTCGGCTAAAATGTTACTTCACGCCTTTGTGTGAGATTTCTTTGGGGTTCCGAATCGATCGGCGGTTCCGCACCGAGCGGCATCGGCACCCACCCTGTCCAGTTACAGCCTGAAGTCCGATTGAGGATGAACATGAAACTGAACGCAAACGCCCTGGAGTGTGGCAAGTCGCTATTGGCCGGACCAACTCGCTACCAGATTGCCATATCGCGTGATTCGCGCTGCGGATGCCTTGTCGATTGCGGAATTGAGGCAACGGGCGGATTGCAGGTCGGATGTCGCCTGGCGGAAATCTGTTTGGCCGGCTTGGCGAATGTGACATTGACTGCGGGGGATGCAAACGTATGGCGTGGCCCCTGGGTTGCGACAAAAACCGACTTTCCCGTTGCCGCTTGCATGGCCTCCCAGTATGCCGGCTGGCAGATCGCATTGGACAAGTATTTTGCCATGGGGTCTGGGCCAATGCGGGCCGCTCGAGGCCAAGAGCCGATCTTCGAGAAGATTGGATTTCGGGAACACCCGGATCAAGTAGTCGGAGTCCTCGAGTCGACGGCTTTGCCTTCGGAGACCGTTTGTCGGGACATTGCTGAACATTGTGGCGTGGTGCCTGGGAATCTGACACTGCTGGTCGCCCCCACAGCAAGTATTGCGGGGACAATTCAGGTTGTCGCGAGGTCCGTTGAAACGGCCATGCACAAGTTGTTCGAACTGGGGTTTGATTTGGAGCGGGTTATTTCGGGTTGGGGTATCGCGCCCCTGCCTCCCGTCGCCTCGGATATATTGACCGGTATTGGTCGCACGAATGATGCGGTGCTGTACGGTGCACGAGTCACTTTGTGGGTACGGGGCGACGATGCCACCCTACAACGAATCGGCCCTCGGGTCCCCAGCTGTGCGTCGCCTGATTACGGACGTCCGTTTGCGCAAATTTTCGAGCATTACGACCACGATTTCTACAAGATTGATCCCTTGTTGTTCAGCCCGGCCGAAATCCATTTGATCAATATCGAGACCGGCAATTCGTTCCGATTCGGGCGTCTCAAACGGGGCATCCTGTAATGCGATTCTTGATTCTGGGACGATCGGACACGTGGTATACACGGGACTTGCAGCGTGCGGCCGGCACCGACCATCACGTCGTCTCCTGTTCATTCGAGCGTTTGGCCGCCTCGGTCGGTCCCCACGGCACGCGGATCATCGCGGAATTGGGCGCGTTGGAGAACTGGGACGGGGTGTTGGTCCGCAGTATGCCGCTCGGTTCGTTGGAGCAGGTTGTGTTTCGCATGGATGTACTCGGCGGACTGGAACAAGCCGGCTGCACGGTCCTGAATCCCCCTCGAGCGTTGGAAGCGGCAATCGACAAGTACCTGGCACTCGACAGACTTGCACGAGCCGGATTGCATGTGCCGAGAACATTCGTCTGCCAATCATGGCGGGATGCCATGGACGCATTTGCTCAGCTCGACAGCGACGCGGTGCTCAAACCGTTGTTTGGCAGTGAAGGCCGAGGTCTGACGCGACTGACGGACGAAGCGATCGCATTTCGAGCCTTCAAGATGCTGGAACAAGCCGGCGCTGTGATATACTTGCAGCAGTATATCGAGCACCCTGGATATGACATTCGTTTGTTCGTGGTCGGCCGGCAGGTACTGGGGATGCGCCGACGAAATGCCGAGGACTGGCGAACGAATGTCAGCCGCGGTGCCGTTGCCGAGCCGATCACGGTCACGGCCTCCCTGGCCGAAACGGCGCAACGAGCATCCCAGGCATTGGGCGCCACGTTGGCCGGTGTTGACCTGCTGCCCGCACGGGATGGAACCTCGTATGTGATCGAAGTCAATGCCGTCCCAGGCTGGAAAGCACTTGCCCGCACGCTGCATACCGACGTTGCTCGCCTGGTACTTGAGCACTTGGCCCAACATGGCGGGGAAGAACGTCCGTGAAACGGGCATCCGGCATTGATCGAGCCCGAACATCTCTGGTTCCACACGACTTCGACGCCAAGTAGAATGGTCTCCTACGGTGCAGCCTGTTGCGACAAGACGGCTCGGCATTCTCTTTGTCGATCGGTCGCCCGGCAACTCGAGCCTGCTTTCCTGGAGAGAAACGGTTGTGAGCAATCCGCCGAAAGGGACACCATTCGTCAACGTAGCCGAGCGTTTACGGACAATCGCTCGGGAAATGCCGGATTGCATGGCCATTGCCCAGCCGCTTGGTCGAGATCGACAAGGCAAGCGCATTTACCAGCAAGTAAGTTTCCAGGAATTGGATCGAGACAGTTCCCAACTTGCCGCGGGACTGTACCACCTCGGTACACGCCCTGGGATGCGCGTTATTCTGATGGTCAGGCCGAGTATCGACTTTATTTCGCTCGTGTTCGCGATGTTCAAAGCCGGCTTGGTGACCGTCCTGATTGACCCCGGAATGGGGCGGCGCAATCTGATTCGATGTCTACAGTCGGTGGATCCCGAGGGATTTGTGGCCATTCCGAGGGTGCATGCCGTACGAACGCTACTGCGACATCGCTTTCCGAATGCTCGTGTGAACGTCACAGTCGGCCGACGCTG
>JAJSAJ010000569.1 GCA_024274855.1 Planctomycetota bacterium
AGGCAGGAAGGGGATGAAGCACGGGAAACAAGACGACATTACCTTTTAGTGGAGCGTCAAGTCGCAAGAGTCCGTGAACGCTCGATACACCTGCTGAATCCGCTCCGGCTGGACCTCGGATCGATGGACCCAAACGCGGTAATCCAGCTGAATCGACTGCCGCGCGGGCAGGGTGTAGGGATTCACGCCGGGCCAGCCGACACACAAGACCCCATAAGCACGGGTGAGCCATGTGGGCGGGTAATCCGGATGGTGCGGATTGATGAAGACGGCTGCACCGCTGCGATGCGCCGCGCCGGGCACTTGGGTCACGAGGTCGGCCCAGGGCAAACGCGTGTTTACCAAGTCCTCCTTCGAAGCCGCACTCGGGCCCACACTGCGGAGCGTTCGACCGGGAACACGAACCTTGGCATCACGGCGCGGCCAGACGTTAAAACGAAATGCCAGCCCACCGTAGCTCTTCTTCTCACGACCTTGAAGTGTAACGTCAGCGTTTTCGGCGACGACAACCAGCGACAAATCGATCGCCCGACTGTTAGCCTGCGATCGATACGTCGTAATCCACACTCGCTCGGTCGCCACTTTCTTGTCACCGACAAACCAGCCACTTTCGACGCCCAATACGGCCGCCACGGGCCCCGTTTCGCGATGCAACCAGCGCAGGAATCGATGTTGTATGTTCGAATAGGTCCAAAGATCGTACGACTTTCCGTCAATTTCCACATACGGCCAAGTCCAAAAAATGCCATGGTGGTGAAAGTGGTCTTTCGGAAAATCAGCACTGAGCACCTCGCCCTCAAGTCCCCAGACCGGATGAATATAACAACTGCTCGTACGCCGGTGATCTTTCTTGGGAACCGTTAGGTCGGTAATCGCCCCGTAGTTAAACGCCAGAACTTTCCGCTGGCCCTCCTGCAGTCGCAATCGCTTACCTGGCTCGTCGACAAACTGGAATGCCGTATTCGATTTGGAGTTTGCAGTCACGTGACGCAACCGATAGCGGATCGGCGTGCTGCTGGCCGGAACCGTAGCAAGCAAACGGACGTGTTTCGGATCCGGTTTACCCTGTTTGTCCCAAGCAAGCGTGACTTGTGCCGAAACGTTCGGCTGGCCGGCTTCGCTGTTTTCCAACTTCCACACCCCGCGTGCTTTGGAGAACTGGGCACCAGGTAAAGCGATGCTGATCTGTCGGGGCATGTCGCTCGCCGGCACTTCGACAGTGCCGGAACCAAGCCCACCCACACCAGGCTCAGCCGGTTGGTCCGCACTGGCAGCGGCACAACCGAGGAAGACGCATACAGACAAGAATCCACGGAATAAATGGTCACGAACTCGCATGATCTATTGTTCTCCAAACAAGCCCGGCAAGGGCGTAATGGAAAGTCACATCCACTCTTAACCGTACACCAGCGTACTTCGATCGACTGACCGGTGCAACAGACCCCAGCGAGTCGGTCCACATGAACTACTCACGATTCGATATTCACGATTCCCAGTTTATTCGCCTTGTCGGTTGAAGCCGAAAGCCACATTAAGACTCCAATCGCAGCGCCGCTTCCGGACACGCCGGCCACTTTTTCTACAAGCCGTGGCCGTTGTTCATTGCCCGTTATCCGCTAGAATCCGTGTAGAAGAACAAGGGCCACGAGTTTGCAATCCCCAACACCTGCCAAACCAGACACGGAGACATAAAATGAACAAGAAGCATCGCCTCCTGTTGCTTATTATCACCGTCAGCATCTCGGTGGGGCTTGCCGCGTCCCACTTGGCCGAAGCGAGGAACGCGACACAGCGGCCGCACAGCCAATTGGCCGTGGTTTGGACGACAGGGGATCCCTATGTTGCCCATCGCATGGTACTGATGTATGTACACGCTTCTCAGAAGCAAGAGTGGTTTCATGAGAATCTGGTTATTGTCTGGGGACCGAGTGCCAAGTTACTGGCCGAGGACGAAGAGCTTCAGGCAAAAGTCAAGTCAATGCAAGAGTCCGGTGTCCGTTTTCAGGCCTGCATCGCCTGCGCCAACATGTACGGCGTCGTCGAGAAACTCCGCGATCTAGACATCGAAGTGAAAGGGATGGGAAAACCACTGACCCAATTGTTGCAGGACAATAATTGGAAGGTGCTCACGTTTTGACGGGAACTTGGCGCAGCGGCCCGCAGTCGGTCAGCGGTCCAGGCTCGTCAATCGTCCGCTTTGGACTTTCCGGCGTTCATCAACGCCAGGACTTTGTCTTGATCGACGTCGACACCAAGCCCTGGACCGGTGGGGATCTGAGCCACCGCGTCTTCGATTTGAAGCGGTTTGGCCAAGACGTCTGCGGCCAGGAACTGCGGACCGTTCAATGCTGCAGGTTTATCCAACCCATAAGCGCCATAAAGAGCCAGAGAGGCCGCCAGCGATATATCAGGGTCGGTCAATCCGCTGCCAAGCCACATCAGACCGGCATCCTGAATGATTTCGATCTGGCGTTTGTTTGACATTAACCCTCCGCAGCGAGCCGGTTTCATCGCCACGCCATCGATCATCTTCAGTCGGATAAATTCGACCAGTTCCACCGGCGAGACCACTCCCTCATCCATCAGAATCGGCAGCGCGCCCTGCCGCCGCAATGCCTGGTAACCACTGATTCGATTCGGACGGATCGGCGCTTCGAGCACATCAACACCGACGTCGGCCAGTTTCGGAGCGGCCTCGAGAGCGGTCTGCGGATCATAACCCCCATTGGCGTCAGCCCAAAGGAATGCGTTCGGCGCAAGTGCACGTACTTTCTTGGCTAAAGCAACATCGAATTTTGGATCGGGGGCGACTTTGATATTGAAGTGCCGGTACCCGCGTTGCCGCCCCTGTTCGACCAACGATTCCACATCGTCCAGCGTGCGCGCATTGATCGTCCAGCTCAACGAGATCGGACCACCACGAGGTCGGTTCCACAATTGACTGAGGGAAACGCCCATCAGCTTGCCCGTCAGATCATGCAACCCGAGTTCGATCGCCGCGCGCGTGATCGGCATCCCCGTACTGAAGGCCGGCTTGATCGTGCGATCCATGATCTGATTGGCACCGGCAATATCGGTAGGATCGTGTCCTATCATCGCCGGTCCAAAATAACGCCGAATGGCAACCGTTGCCGTCTCCAAGGACTCGTACGCCCATTTCGGCGTTGGAACACTCTGGCCCCATCCGATGGTGCCGTCGCTGGCCGTGATTTTGACAATCACAACCCCCAGGCCAGGCTCGCCACGCGGCCCCGAAAAGAACTTGAAGAAGCCGTGCGTCGGGTAGCGAACCGGAAACACTTCGATGCGATCAATCTTCACTCGCAACTCCTGGCCAAATGCACAGAGCGTCGGAAACGTCACGGCGGCAGTCGTCGTCGTTTTCAGAAACCGGCGGCGAGACAAACGCGAACACGATGTGGACATGATGCAACTCGCAATCAATCAAATGACACCGAAACAGTAACCCGGTTCAAAACCAATTCGAAAGCACGGCTATCGACTAGCCCCGCAAAGTCTCGAATGAGGCAGAGGCTCAGACCAACTGCGAGCTACCGTTTGAAGCGTCTCTTCCCGCTCCCGTTGGTCGCTGAAACTTAACTCAAATTGATTAACTTCTGCTCAATAACCATACTAACAAGGGCTTTCATTTTAGCACAAGCGAAATGGCATTGGGCCGCCATGACCGGATAGCTCCCGTCTTCGCCAAGTGAGACTCGCCCAAGAACACCAGCAAAGCCAGACAAGACCAGCAAAAATGTCTGGTCTGAAACTCTGCTCTGAAAACTGGGCCGCCAAATGGTGGGGCCGAGCAAAGAACATTAACGTGAACTTAGGGCCGGCGAATCCATTGTTGTCGCGTTTACTGGGGGGCGTTCGTGCGGCGATCCTCTAGCTGTGAGACTGATTCACCCATGGGACAAGCCCATAGGGGTCTCTACGCGGAAGAGTGCGGCAGTCCTTAACTGCGAGCCTGATTCACCCATGAGACAAGCCCAGGGGGGTCTGTACACGGAAGAGTGCGACAGTGATTGATTGGCGAATTCTTAGCGAGTGTCCCGAAATTGGGAGGGCGAACGGTAAAATCGCGAAATCCTCGGGAAGCCCCGACTCAGCAGGCGTTTCGCCCTCCCCGGAACATGGCACCTCGATTGCCGTGCCGCGAAACTCGGTTGCCGAATCGACGCGGCGCGATCATAATGACGCTGGTCACTGCCGTTTGTCGTTGGCCACCACGTCCAAGCCCGTCTCATTGGAGGGAGTATCCATGGTGCGATTCCGTCACATTTCCGTCTGTTTGGCTATCCTTTTCTTGCTCTTGGTGTTAAACACCTCGCCAACATCGGCCGCAAGCAAGACGATCGCTCGATGTGGCGCCGGATGGCTGGAAGAGATCGACGGCTACCTGGTCCTTCACGTCAAGGGAACGCCCTACGAGATGGGTTATCAGCAGGGAGCGTTGCTGAAAGACCACTGCAAAGCAAACATCAACTACCTGGCCAACGAGCGATCGCAGGAAAAGATCGAGGTCGGCCCGCTGAAGATCACGGCTCGAGCGGCCATCGACGCGATTGTGCTCCGTCAACGGAAGTTCACGCCAACGAAGTATATGGAAGAAATGGACGGCGTCGCCGACGGAGCCGGCTTGAAGAAGGCAGATGTCTACGCGGCGAACTTCATTCCCGAAATGTTCCACTGCAGCGGATTTGCCGTCATGGGCTCGGCAACCACCGACGGAACGCTCTATCATGGGCGAGTTCTGGATTACTCCATCGACTGGAAGCTACAAGACCACGCCGTCTTGATCGTCGCGGAACCTGCGGGCGAGGTCCCGTTTGTCAACGTGACCTATGCCGGCTTCATTGGGTCGGTAACCGGGATGAATGCCCAACATATTGCCATCGGTGAAATGGGGGGCAAAGGCCTGGGGTATTGGGACGGCGTTCCCATGGCCTTTCTTGTGCGCGAGGTCCTTCAGACCGCATCGACACTCGACGAGGCGTTGGCCATCTTTCGCAAAGGCCCTCGAACGTGCGAGTACTACTATGTGATCTCCGACGGAAAAACAAACGAAGCCGCCGGCCTGGCGACCAGTTGGCAGGCCATGGATGTCATCAAGCCTAACCAGGCTCACGAGCGTCTTCCGCACCCGGTCGAAGACGCCGTTTTGCTTTCGGCCGGGGACCGCTACGAAGAGCTGGTGCGGCGTGTCAAGGCAGAACACGGCAGAATCGATGCGGACAAGGCGATCCATTTGATGGACCGCCCCGTTGCCATGAAGTCGAATCTGCACAACGCGCTCTTTGCCCCGGCAAGCACCAAGTTCTGGATTGCCAACGCGTCACTAGACTGCAAACCGGCAGCCACGCAAAAGTACCATGCGTTTCAAATGACCAAGCTTCTGGCAAGCCGACCCGATCCTGACTCGCCCATGCTGTCGATGCCAACACGATAGCGAGTCCGGACACGAAGTCATGCGTTTCGGGAAAGTCGTTTCGTGCGGCTGTGTGGGTATCCGATTCTTCGACGGGCTACAAGCCCATCGTACTCGAGACGCACTGACGGACCTGAATGTGCGTCACCGGCGAAGCCACTATTTGCCCTTACTCGGCGTCTCCTTAGAATCCTTCACGACCTGAGCTGTTTGCTCGGGGCCGGTAATACCTGGCGGCAATTCCATGATCTGAATGTTGCGAAAATGGACTTCGGCACCTTCTGACTCGAGACAGAGATAGCCTTTCTTGACCGAGGCTTTTCGAATGCCGTTGACGAACTTCCCATTGATCGCCAGTTTCACCGTACCGTCGACACAAACAACGTCATAGACATTCCACTGCCCTTTTCCCTTGCAACGATTCTCCAGCGACTTGCTGCGTCGACCGCGTGGGTTATCCGGCTCCGCTTGCAGGCCACCGGCACCAAATAACTCACCGTGGACATAAGCGATCGGCGGCAACGTTCCATCCTTATGTTTGTGCAGCCGAACCCACTCAAGTTCCAACATCTGGACTTCCATTCCGCATGGCAATCGTTTTCCCTCGGGAACCGTTCCTTCGCTCCAGACGAACACGCCCGAGTTGCCACCGGGCTCCATGTGCCGCCACTCAATATGCAAAATAAAGTTCTCGTATTGCTTCTCCGAGCGCATCACGCCAATCGGATGCCCGCTGCAAACGAGCAAACCATCGCGCACGGACCATGTATCTTTGTCCGTGTTGACGTTGACCCACCCAGCAAGATCCTTGCCGTTAAAAAGCGACTGAAACTGATGTGGCTGTTCGGCCTGAACCGACAACGCCAGTAGGAACAGAGTGCCGATCGCACACAGACTCACGACCCATGGATTTCGTCTCATTGTTGATACTCCCAATTCGATCAAGTTCTGGTACAACCTCTATTTGGACGGGTGCACTTAGGAGCGTGTCCCGAAATTGGCTGGCGGCTGTTGACGTGGGAGGGCGAAGCTCCCGCTGAGCCGGGACGTCCTGAGGATTTCTCGCTTTCACGGCTCGGCGGGAGCCTCGCCCTCCCGATTTCGGGACACGTTCTTCGGAGACCTGACATTCAGTCTCGATAGAGGCCGAACTGAAACCTCTTTATGGTCGGTGTTTCGCGCGCATCGAGCATAATCGTGTTGATCTTGGCAACGATGTCGGGATGCTGCTTCGCCACATCGTGCTTCTCACTAATATCCGTTGAAAGGTCATAAAGCTCCAACGGTGCGTCGGGGCTCTTGCGAACCTTTTGCTTGACACCTTTCCACTTCCCCATCCGAACGGCCAATTGACCACCGTAGCCGCCGAAATCCCAAAACAGGTATTCATGCTTCTTCTGTTGGCTGTCGTGGCCCAACAAAGTCGGAAGGTAACTGATCCCGTCTGTATCGGCTGGAGGCTGAACACCCGCGACATCAGCCAGCGTCGCCATCGCATCATAGTGAGCTGAAATCACGTCGTTGACCGTATTCGGCTTGATGTGACCGGGCCAGCGAACCACCAACGGTTCGCGAATCCCTCCTTCGTACACGGATCCTTTCAGACCTCGCAAAGGCCCCACGCTCTCGAAGAACTCGAAGTCGACTTGGCCCTTCAAGTAAGTCGTTCCGTTGTCCGACGTGAAGAAGACGATCGTGTTGTCGTCAAGGCCCAGTTCATCAAGCAGCGTCATCAGACGCCCCACCTGTTTGTCCATGAATGAAATCATGGCTGCGTAACAGGCGCGTGGTGTCGGGTGATGCAAATAGCTTCGGCCCGTATAGGGCGTCTCAGGCCATTCGCCCTTATACTGAGCGATCGCCTCTTCGGGCGCCTGCAACGCCAGATGAGGAAGCACGGTTGGATAGTAGACGAAGAATGGACGATCCTTGTTCTCTCGCACAAACTTCAGCATCTCGTCGGCAATAATCTGGGGACCGAACTGTTTGCCTGTTGGTTTTCGATCGTTCCCTTTGAGCCACCGCTGGCGGTCGTTGTCAACCAGGTATCGCGGATAAAGATTATGGGCATGACGCTGGCAATTATACCCGAAGAAGCGATCAAAGCCCTGCTTCAGCGGATCCCCCGTCGTACCGACACCACCAAGTCCCCACTTGCCAAACGCGCCGGTTGCATACCCGGCCCGCTTCATGATCGTGCCAATGGTGACTGATCCCGCTGGCAACGGGTATTGGCCGCCAAATGGATCGTCAAACAGATAGTCTTTGGGATGCTGTTCAAAGTTGTCGCGAACCAACGAATGTCCACCATGCTTGCCGGTCATCAAACTGCAACGGGCCGGCGCACAAACGGGTGCACTCGTGTAGTGCTGAGTGAACCGCATCCCCTGCTGGGCAAGTCGGTCGATATTCGGCGTCTTGATCTTCGTCTGGCCGTAGCAGCCCAATTCGGCATATCCCAAGTCATCGGCCATGATATACACAATATTGGGTGGACGTTTGGCCGCCCACGCCGTGGCCGTCAGGACCAGCGTTACAAGAACCATCGCGATCGTTCGTGTTGC
>JAJSAJ010000570.1 GCA_024274855.1 Planctomycetota bacterium
CAGACCCCCATGGGCTTGTCCCATGGGTGAATCAGTCTCGCAGCTAAGGACTGTCGCAGTCTGCCGCGTACAGACCCCCATGGGCTTGTCCCATGGGTGAATCAGTCTCGCAGCTAAGGAGGATCGCCGCACGAACGCCCCCCAGTATACGCGACGGCAATTGATTCGCCGGCCCTAAGTCGCAAAAGTTGCACAAACGACAACTGCCCGAGCGACAGATTTCGCCAGCCTCAACCCCGGGGATCAATCTGTTCAGCCTCTGGAACAGACTGGTTGCGTGATACCCAGGAAACGAGTTAGGCTATCGCTAACGTGGGTTTCGCCTGCAACTTCTTTTGGAGAGAAAAAAATGAACGTTGGCCTGCCGAGGTCCCGGTGGATACTGTTTCTTGTTTTGATTTCGGCCTGCTCGGCCTCGGCTGCCGATCCGGATCGTCCGGACTGGGAGAACGAGCAGATGATCGGGCGGAACAAGCTGCCGGCCCATGCGACGCTGGTCCCCTTCGATTCGGTTCAGAGTGCCATGCGATCCGAGTGCACGGAATCGCCCTTTGTCAAAGTTCTGAACGGCACTTGGAAGTTTCACTGGGCTCCGAACCCGCTCGCACGCCCCAAGGGGTTCTTCAAACAAGGATTCAGTGTCGAGTCGTGGGATGATATCGATGTGCCCTCGAACTGGGAGTTGCGTGGGTATGGCGTACCGATCTACACGAACGTTACTTATCCATTCAAGAAAGACTGGCCGCGTGTAACGGGGACGCCACCCGAAGATTGGACGGCGTTCAAGAATCGCAATCCAGTTGGCTCCTATCGGCGCGACTTCGCCCTGCCAACGAATTGGAGCGACCGTGAAATCGTTCTCCATTTTGAAGGGGTCAAATCGGCCTGCTACGTCTGGGTGAACGGTAAGGAGGTTGGCTATAGCCAAGGGAGTATGACGCCGGCGGAGTTTGCCATCACACCGTTCGTGAAACCTGGAAAAAACACTCTGGCGGTCGAAGTCTATCGTTGGAGCGATGGCAGCTACCTCGAGGATCAGGATTTCTGGCGTCTCAGTGGCATTCATCGTGACGTGCTTCCCGTACCCAAAACCGCAAGATATGGCGAATCGATGCGATGTGCGATGGGCTGCGTTGACCGATGGTGCCGACCGTGGATTACTGATCGTACCGGCAGTTCCGATGTCAGCCTCGGCACTGCATTTCACGGCAGCCGATCTGGCCGGCGCTGAACATACAAGCGAATTGCAGAAACGGAAGGAGATTGTTGTCTGTCTCGATGCGGTGCAATTGGGCCTTGGCGGCGCCAGTTGCGGGCCGCGCCCCATGAGCAAATATATCCTGTATTCGACACCAATTGTATTCAGTTACAGCTTGCGTCCGTATGTGAAAACGATGGGCGATTTGGCGGAGGCAGCCGTCATGAGGTTACCAATTGTCTCGCCGGTTTCCGTCGAACGTGATCAGGCCGGCTTGGTGCGACTGGATTGCGATACCGAAGATGCCAGAATTACGTATCAAATCGATAGCGGAAAATCGATGGTCTATCAAGGTCCGTTTCCGCTGAACAGCGGTGGCGTTGTGATGGCCAAGGCGACGTTGGACGACGCGATTCCAGGCCCGACGAGCGTCAGGCGTTTCAACTTGCTGGTGTCGCGAAGTCAGTGGAGGATTGTCCGAGCTGACAGCGAACATCCGGGTGAAGGTGAAGCTGTCAATGCAATCGACGGTAAACCGGAAACGTATTGGCATACGAAATGGGGTGGGGCCGCGACTCGACATCCGCACGAAATCGAGCTTGATCTCGGGCAGATACTGCAGCTGAAAGGCATTACGTACTTGCCAAGACAAGGGTCGGACCACGGACGGATCGGCCGATACGAGCTCTACGTCAGTCGAGATGGCCAAGAGTGGGGCCTGGCGGTGGCGACTGGGCGTTTGAAAAATGTGGCCGAGCAGCAGGTGATCAATCTCCCGAAGATAACGTCGGCTCGCTATGTTCGGCTGGTCGCTCTGTCCGAGGTCAAAGGAAATATCTGGACATCGATCGCGGAACTCGGAGTCGTTGCGGTGGGTAAAGAAAAGAAGTAGCGGTCGGCGGCTTGGTCAGTCATGGGACCGATGCGGCTAAGGTGCTCTTCCGGGTGCAGACCCCCATGGG
>JAJSAJ010000571.1 GCA_024274855.1 Planctomycetota bacterium
AAATGCGAGTTGGATAGCACCCGTCAAAAGGTCCGCGCTGCAGGCGGACAGGGCCGATTGATCACGAAAGCTTTGGCCAGATATGCACAAAGTACAGCAACAACTTGTCGAGCTGATCCATTCCAAAACGGGTATTGTCCCTGAGTTAGACGACACGTTTGCTTCGTTGAAGATCGATTCCTTGGGCTTGGCCGAATTGACGGTGGAGATCGAGCGAGCGTTCAACATTCGCGTGGGAGAAGACGTACTCGATGTGGAGACGATGCGCGAGTTGATAGCCTATATCTGCGAGAAAATCGATTGCTCATGAAGGCGGTTGCTCGGCGCCCGTACCCAGAAGATTGCCTCGCACGTCTATTCGGGCGACGTTGCCCGTGGCTCAGATTTGATGGGCTTGGCCTGCCGGCGTTCCGCTTCTGTCGGTATTGAAAGCTGCAAAGCTGCCTCGAAGCGGCAGTGCCACCAATCGACTCCGAACGACCACCTGGAAACAAAGCCCCCTCACCGTGACACACTCGGACTGGGTTGGTTATCCCGGTTTTTCAGTGCATAGCTGTGATAGTGTTGCTCCTACCCGTTCCGGTCGAAACTAATATACGGCGTGACATGGCCGTTAGATTTATCATCCCCGGAATGAGGATGCGACGATGAGTCGAGTGTGCAGTCTGTTTGGAGCCGTTTGCGTCGTTCTAATGATTGTAACGGCGCCGGGTTCGGTGGCTCGAGCTAATGAGACATTTGGCTATACGTCGGCCAAACCCCAGTTATGGGAAACGAGTCCACCTGTGGCCGAGCGGGAGCCAGGCACGAATCTGTACTGGCACGATCCGATTCTCGGCAATACGGAGATGTGCCGATTCTGGCCCGCGGAAGCCAATGGGTGTGCGCCGCGTTGGTACGCCCGAGCTGACATGCTTGCGTTGTACCGTGATGCGGCCAAAGGGCAGACGTTTGCGACAATTGGTCCACAAGGCCTTGACGCGCTGAGTACGTCCAGTTTCCGCAACGAATTCGAAGCTGGGACTCGCGTCGTTCTTGGCCGGTCATTCGGTTCCTGGTATCGGCTGGAAGGTTCGTATTTCGGTGCCTACCAGTGGAATGATCGCGCGGCACTTTGGAATCTCGATCCCAACGCACTCGGTGGAACGGGCAACCTCTTTTCGCCGTTTTCAAACTTCGGCGATCCAGCCGCTATTCCCGGTGTCGACTACAACGATTTCGTATCGATTGAGGGCCAGTCAAAACTGAGCAACGGGGAACTGAACTTGCGGCGTCGGATCCTGATGCGCCCCGGCCGCTATGAGGCTTCATTCCTGCTCGGTGGCCGCTACATGGATATCGACGAGCGGTTTGCGTACTACGCGGAAACGACCACACCGGGCCCCGGAATCTCGACCACGCAACTGTTGAACCACGCGCATAACAAACTTATTGGGTTCCAGATCGGATTGCTAAGCCAGTTTCTTGTTCAGCCGCGCTGCTGGATCGACTTCGATATGAAAGGCGGTATCTTTCAGAACCGCGTGACATATGACCGACTGTATACGCTTGTCCCCGCAGGCGGCCCCGTTGCCGCGATCGCCGGAAATGACCAGATTGATCGAACGTCATTCGTCGGCGATCTGTCGCTGCAGTTCAATTACCAGTTTGCACATTCCTGGACTTTCTACGCAGGCTACAATGCGATTTGGGTTACGGGAATCGCGCTCGCTGCTGAAAACGCTGTCACGAGCGACATGAATCTGTTGTTCGGACCCACCCGTGTGAATCATAGCGGGCAGGCACTCTATCACGGTGTCGATTTCGGGCTGGTCTTTTCTTACTGACACGTCGTGGACGACGAGGCGGATAAAGGGGACGGGGGTCATTTGCCGCGGTGTCCGACGGACGCCTACGTCCGTCGCTGGGGCGCGAACCAATCCGGCCACACGAGACGCACAAAGAGGCCCCGTCCGACGGACGCCCACGTCCGTCGCTGAAGCGGGTACAAACCAGGCCACATGAGACGCCCTGGCAAACGCGTCTGCCGCAGTGTCCGACGGACGCCCACGTCCGTCGCTGGGGCGCGAACCAATCCGGCCACACGAGACGCACAAAGAGACGCACTCGAGGCCCCGTCCGACGGACGCCCACGTCCGTCGCTGAAGCGGGTACAAACCTGATCGCGTGATGGTGCCCAAGTTGCTTGAGTCCTTGGGGTGGCGTTGACCAGATGCCGTGCGGTCCTGCGCGCGGATTGGATGAGCGCCGTCCCGCTGGGCCCTGCGTCTCAGGATCTGGCGGCTGTCAGGTCGCTTCGAAACTTTTTTGATTTCTTTCTATGTCTCTTTGGGTCCTCTTGACAATCGACTACAAGCGGTTGCAGTTCTTGACGTCGCGCGCCCGCGTGAGAGATAACGGTAACAGCGTCCGGGTCGACACCCGTATGCCGAAACCACGATAAACGTTGCGTCGTTGCGTCTGAAAGGTTGAAACGGTACAAGATCGTACTATTGGCACCGGCTGCTAGGCCCGGAGGGGTGACACAGCACTGGCATTTGATCATATCACTTGGACTGCCTCTGTGTCGGCCCGCTGGGCCTCTGGCGTGTGGCGCGGTTCCGGGGCCTTACGGCCCCGGCAATGGTTGTTTCGGCCCTCCGGGCCGCGAGCCACCGAAGGCCAAGGGCGAGAGGCACGTTGCGCGACGACGTTCCAAAAAGACGGGAGTAGAGCAGTAAATCCCCGACGAGCAGGCGCGCGCGAGATGCCGAGCACACAGGAAGTGACAGAAAGCGGTCATGTCGGCCTTTTTTCCCTCCGTGGGTACGGACCGGTAGCCCCGTCGTCTGGAAACCGAGTTGAAAACCGGTCGGTTCATCGAACCCATGCCTTCCTGTCTCTTTTGTGACCGAGGTGCCTGTGTTATGTCACAGTGACACACACTCCCGACACCACGGACGCTTCCCGATCCGGCGGTGGACCCCGTTCACGTGGCACGACGTTCCGGCTCCCGTCCCCCATGGAGTTTATCTCGTGGGAGCGCAAGTTTCGTAAACTAGCAAGCCTCGACGAGCCGCGTGGGGGTCTTGCCAGGGAGGAATGTCAAGACACTGCTACTTGTTGTGCAAATAGGGGAACCTGGCGCTGTCCAGCTAGAATCTCTTGCAGCATAATTTATTTGGAACCCTTGGCTAAACAGTTCCCAATCTTCTTAATCCGTGGGGCCACTCTGTCATCCGTGGGCCTCCTCCCCTCTTCTCACGGGCTGATCGGTGGAGTGGGTCCTTTTTATGCTCACGAAACACTTGGGCGTGGTCTATCGAGGGTATCGGCAAGGGCTTTGGCGGTCATACGGACGAATCTCCGAACGATTCGGTTGACTGCGAGACAGCGATCTTCGGATGGAGTACAATCAGTGGATTGTGGGCCACATTATTATTGAGGAGGATATTGAACATGACCGCCATGAATCGCCGCCAGTTTGTCAATCGATCGAAGAATGCGGGTCTGGGTGCTGCTGCGCTCACGATCCTTGCTAATCCGTTATCAGCCCGAGCGACCCCGGAGAATGATAAGATCGTGTTGGCGGCCGTTGGGTGTGGCGGGCGCAGCCAGGGGTTGACCAAGGGTTTTTTGGAGCGAGGTGATTGTGTTTATGCGTATGCGTGTGACCCGAATTCGCCTCGTGCCGAGCAGCGTGCCAAGACGATCGCCGACCGGCAAGGCAAAGCCCCGAAAATTGTGAAGGATTTCCGTGAAGCGCTCGACGACAAGTCGGTCGACGCGATTATCTCGGCTACTCCCGACCATTGGCATGCTTTGTCCACGGTTTGGGCCTGCAATGCGGGAAAGGACGTTTACGTCGAAAAACCGCCAACTCACGACTGCTGGGAAGGCCAGCAGATGGTCAAGGCGGCTCGCAAGAACAAACGAATTGTCCAGTGCGGATTCCAGAACCGAAGTGCGCCGTATAACATGGCCGCCCGGCAATACATCCAGGACGGCAAGCTAGGGGACGTTCATCTGTGCCGCATCTACAACCAAAAACCACCGTGGGGAATGTGCCCGCGGGTCCCGGACAGTGATCCGCCGGCCCGATTCGATTGGAACATCTGGAACGGGCCCGCACCGGAGCATCGCTATAACGCGAGCATGCACAAGTGTTGGCATCACATTTGGCGATATAGTGGCGGCGATATTGCCAATGACGCGAGCCACCAGATCGACTTGGCTCGCTGGCTGCTAGGCGTTGATTACCCCAAGACCGTCTATTCGACAGGTGGACGCTATGCGACGGATCCGGAAACGCTTGTGGCGGAAACCCCGGACACACAGATCGCGCTTTATGACTTCGACAAACTGTTGGTCAGTTTCGAGTTGACGTTGTTTGCACCGTACATCCTAAAGACTGACAGCTACGTTCGTGATCACGACATGTTCCCCTATTGGCTACAGAACTCGACGCGCATCGAAATCTTTGGAACCAAAGGGATGATGATTGCCGGAAGGCACGGCGGTGGCTGGCAAGTCTTTGTTCGGCCGAAGAGTCGCCAGCCGGTTGTGAAGGATCAGATGTTCGGACGGTTCCCCGATCCGGATCACAAGGAAAACTTCGTGCAATCGATCCGCAGTCGCAAACTGCCGAACGCGGACGTCAAGAAGGGGCACATGACTTGTCTGATGATTCACTATGCCAATATCAGCTATCGACTGGGTGGTCAGAAGCTGACGATCGACCCCAAGACTGAGCACATTGTGGATAACGACGACGCGATGAAATTGTTCAAACGATCTTATCGCAAACCGTGGGTGATCGAGGAGGTTGTGTGACCGGCCGGGGCATGGTATCCAGGGCTGCCGCGGCTGACCTGTTGTGGCTTTCCGCGGCGAGTGGCTGGTGGATGCCGGTTCAAGTCCCGTTCGTTTTGGTTGCGTCGATCTTGATCAGTCCCGTCCGCCAGACAGGACTTCAGATGCCATTCGGCAACCGGCACCTGTTTGGTTTCGGCCTGAAGTGATTGCGAATGATTGTGCCGTCGATAGGTCTGGTTACGATCGTAGTTTTCTACGGCGTATTTTTTGCCGTCGGTGCGTATGCTGGGCGTCGAACGCGGCAGGATAAATCGACGGGCGCGATGTTGTTAGCCGGTCGTAAACTGCCGCTTTGGTTAGCCGTTGCAACGTTGATTTCAACCTGGGTCGGCGGTGGCTACATCAATGGAACGGCCGAGGCGGTTTACGATCGGGCACGTGGTCTGGTCTGGGCTCAGGCACCTTGGTGTTACGGACTGAGTCTGGTGTTGGGCGGACTGATTTTTGCCCGTGCAATGCGTCGATATCGTTTCACGACGATGCTTGACCTGTTCGACCGGCGTTATGGAAAACGGACGGCCGCACTGTTGTACATTCCCGCTTTGTTGGGCGAGTCGTTTTGGATGGCGGCGATTCTGGCGGCTTTGGGTACGGCTTTCGGCACGATCCTGGGCCTGGATCCGAACAAGGCGGTCATTGTATCTGCCGTTGTTGCTGTGTTGTATACCGTGATGGGTGGCCTGTGGAGCGTGGCCTACACCGATTCCCTTCAGCTGCTTTGTATTGCCGGTGGGACATGCATTGCCCTGCCGTTCGCAATGCAGCACACGGGAGGCTTGACCGAGACGATCACGGCCTACCAGCAGCAATTAGGATCGGCAGCGCGTTTGTTTCCTGAACTGTCCGCCTGGTCGGGCCGGCAACCATGGGGATGGCAGTGGACCGATATTGCCGTGTTGTTGATCCTGGGTGGAATACCGTGGCAGGTCTATTTCCAACGGGTGTTGGCTTGCGATACAGATCGCAATGCGGTCCGTCTGTCCGTACTGGCCGGGGTCGGTTGCCTATTGATGGCGATTCCACCGATCTTGTTGGGGATGGTCGGTGCGACGGCCGATTGGAGCCAGATTGCGGCAGGGCCTCCGGCAACACCCGCGATGGTTCTGCCGCATGTGCTGCGTTATCTCACGAACCCGGTGATTGCGACGCTGGGCCTTTGTGCCGTTGCCGCGGCTGTCATGTCGTCAGTTGATTCGTCCATTCTATCCGCTTCGTCCATGTTTGTTTGGAATATCTATCGGCCGCTAAGATCATCCGCGTCGGATCGTGAGCTGCTGGTGGTAATGCGAATCGCTATTGTCGCGATCGGGGCGATCGGGGCGGCGCTGGCCATTTCGGTGAACAGTGTCTATACCTTATGGTACCTAAGCGCTGATCTGGTGTTTGTTATTCTGTTTCCGCAATTGGTAATGGGCCTGTTCGATCGACGTGCTAACCGGGTAGGTGCGTTGGCTGGTGCGGCGGTCGGGCTGGTGTTGCGACTCGGTGGTGGAGAACCGCAAATCGGTTTGCCGGCATTGATCCCCTATCCGATGCAGGATCCGGATATGGGAACCCTCTTTCCGTTCCGGACGTTTGCCATGCTAACCGGATTGGTTACGATATGGGTCGTGTCACGATGCACGGCGCGCCGCGTACCGCCGCAACAACTGGACGCCACGCAAGGATGAGCCACGGGATGCAGTCGGATCACTCAGCGGACGATAGCAAGCAGCCAGTGGTCGTCCGTGGCGTCGACCGCTTGGCAGCCTATGCCGTGCACGTCTTGACAGCGTCCGGGGCAGCGATTGCCGCCCTGACGGCCGCGGCGATTTTTAGCGAGTCATACTCGACCGCTTTCTTGTTGATGGCCACGGCAGTTGTGGTCGACGCAGTCGATGGCCCGCTGGCCAGACGTATTCGAATCCGGCATGTTTGTCCGGAAATTGACGGCCGCAAGTTGGATGATATCGTTGATTATCTGAACTACACATTTCTGCCCATTCTGCTGTTGGCTCATGCTGGCTGGTTGCCCGATCCTGTGTGGGGGTGGGCAGCGATCCCGCTGGTTACCAGCCTGTTTGGATTTGCCAATGTGGGGGCGAAGGAGGAGCAGGCCGGTTTTTTTCGCGGGTTTCCATCCTATTGGAACATCGTGGTATTCTACGTCGCCGTCTGGTTGCACGGCTACGGCCGCTGGACGGTCTTGGCCCTGGTGCTTGCATTGAGCTTGTTGACCGTCTTGCCCGTGCGATTCGTTTATCCGAATCGGCCGCCACGCTGGATGCCACTGTTTGTTGGCGGGGGTGTGATCTGGCTGGGGGTGCTGCTCGGCCTGCTGATGCAGTACCCCGATACGTCGGCCGGACTGGTCGCGCTGTCGCTGGTCTATCCAGCTGTTTATGTCGTGCTGTCTATCTACCTGGATGTCAAGACGCGAAACAACCGTGCGGCGTGACACATACGGAGCGCGAGGTGTGCGGGCCAATGGGGCCCCGAGCGGCATCCAGGCTTCGGCTGCGGCCCTGTGTCATATGCATGCGGTTGTCACGGACGGTTTGGCACGCCGGCAGTCGACATCCGGGTGACCGAGGGTCCCGCCTTCCTTAATAGGTCTTGGACTTGTGTAGGCGTTATAAAACTATCAAACGTGATAACGTTGCCGCCGTCGCCGGGATAGATGGCATAGAAGGGGATCCCGCCACCGGTATTACCCAACTCGATCATGAGTTTATGGATTTCTTGTGTTGGCCCGGTTTTCGTATCAGCTCGCAACGTCACAACGCCATTTTGTTCGACTAGTTTTTTTGTTTCAGGGATGTTCAAGGCGACCGCCTCGTTGGTTTTGCAGGTCATTCACCAATCGGCCGTAAAGTCGATGAAGACTGTGCGGCCCTGTTTAATATGGTCCTCCAAGACAACTCGCGAGAAGGGTTCCCACGGTAATTGCCTCTCTTTGTCAACACGAATGGCATTGAATGAGAACCAGACGAACAGGACGATCAGGGCGACTCCGGTGCCCCACGCCTTAAGTCGCTGGCTCAGCTCGGCAGTCAGAGGCGTTTTTCCAACCCACCAGCAAGCCAGTCCAATGCCAACCAGCAAAGACAGGGTGGGAATCACTAGCTCGTACTCGACCGACATAAACAAAAAGACGGCCGTGCCCATCAGGACAAAGCCCATCAGCTGTTCAAATGTGTGCATCCAAGCGCCCGGCTTGGGCAGTAGATTGATCAGTGCTGGAAAAGCACCTACTAGCAGGTAAGGCGTTGCCATACCCAGACCGATCGATGTGAATACAAGAAAGGTCAGTTCTGGAGGCTGAGTTACGGACCAGCTGACAACGGGAACTAGCAGCGGACCACTGCAAGGTGTGGCCAGGATCGTGGTCAGAATCCCCTTGCTGAATGCGCCGACAGCCCCCTCTCGTTCGGCAGCGCCCTGCACGGTGCCGGATGTGACAAGGCCCGGGATCGGGATTTCCCAAACTCCGAACAAGCTCAATCCGAATGCGAAGACCACGCCGATCATGGTGATCGTGAAGCCGACGCTGTTGAAATGCGAGCCCCAGCCCTTGTTCGCAAAGGCGGCCAGGGCCGCAAGAACCCAGAAGACAAACAGCAAACCGAACGAGAACCACATGTTCAGTGCGAAAATCTCGCCACGCTTGCCTCCCGCCTGATGAACAAACGACATCAGCTTCAGGCCGATGACCGGCAGCACGCATGGCATGACATTCAGGATCATGCCAGCTAGAAACGCAGCCGCAAGAATGAACCCGAGCGAGGAGTTGACAAACATCCCGGTCGGTTCGGCGGCGATCGACTGCTTCGTGCGCGATGTAGTCGCCAATTTGGCAACGCGGTTGTACTTGGTTGGTGCAAATGAGAGAAGGATCGAACCCGGCTCCGCCGTTGCACCGATTTGGATGCTCGCCTGGAAATCGAATCCCGAAGGAGGGTCGCAGGTTTCCGGTGTGCATGTCTGGTAGGCGATGCTTCCGGCGAGTTCATATTGCCCGGGCTTGGCGTCATCCGGAACAGTGATCGGTACGGTCCAGGTTACCGACCCTTCGTGATAGTGTAGGATCGGTTCGTCCTCGAGCCCCGATTCCTCTTCTTTTGGTTTTGCAGACGCGTCGACCGGTCCGACCTGCCAGCCAGCCGTTTTTCGCAGAACAATAAGCGTCGGCTTGGAGATTTTATCAGGGTCCGTTTTCGCGTATGCGTAGATGTGCCATGTTGGTTCCAGTTTGGCCGACAGAACCAGACGTATGGTGCTGCCCGGATTCGCTACTTTCGGTTCCAGATAGCCTTGGAACGACACGTGACCGCTGGCGGCTTTGATTTGTCCGGACAGGTTTGGCGGTTCGTAATATCCGCCAAACGTCGCGGTGGTCGTTTCGTCCGACACCAGTTCGCACGCACCGGCTGTGGCACAGACTTGTCCATTAAGCGTGACTTCGATCTTCAGCTTCTCGGGATCAACTCCCTCACGCAGCTGAATCGGAGCGGTCCAGGTGACTTCGCCCGCGAACTCCTCGAGCTTCACTCCCGGAAATGCCGGGTCTTCATGGATAAACGGGTCATGGTCTGGCTGGAACTCACCAACCACTTTGACGTCCGGTGTGGCTTTGACCTGGAGTTCCGCTCGGCGAGTTGCTCCGGGAGCTTGTGTGGTGGAATAGATATGCCAGTTCGGCTGGAGTTCGGCGCGAACGGCCAAACGCCCGTTACGGGTGCCCTTTTCGACTTGAAAAGTACTGCTTAGCGTTACCCGTGGTCCGGGAAAATCTCCGCCCATCTCTCCGCCAAACCCGCCGAGGCCCGGAACCGCACCAAACGGGTTGGCCGAAC
Organism: Planctomycetota bacterium; assembly: GCA_024274855.1. GTDB lineage: Bacteria > Planctomycetota > Planctomycetia > Pirellulales > Pirellulaceae > JAJSAJ01. The sequence goes on from JAJSAJ010000571.1 coordinate 9,690, forward strand.
CAGGCGGTGCATCAAGCGTTGCCGGCGCCCCTTGTCCCGACAATCCGGGTGGCGAATCGGTTGCCCCTGGAGGTGCTGGAACCGGCAGTCCGGGTGGCATGTCGGTTGCTGTTGGCGGCGCAGTGCTCGGCAGCCCGGGCGGCGCTTGGCCGGCTACCTCCGTCCAACCGATGGCAAGCCAGCAAACCAGGAGACTCAGGATGCGAATGTGACCGTAATGGGACTTCATCGTGTGCTCATCTATTGCGTATTTGGTTAACTGTGTAACTGATCGTGTTGTAATTCTAGTGATTCGGGACGCGTTCGGTCAACGGCAGACCTCGACGGACGAAACGGCAAAATCAATACCGGTCACGATCGGCGGGGGGGAAGTACTGGCGTGATTATGACGGACATGCGGCTATGGCGTGTGAAACTGGACTTCTGCTCCGACGCGACAGTATGTGTGCCCTATAGTTTTTTGGAGTGGTACCAGAAAACCGGCTTCGCACGATCCTGTCCGGACACCCACGTAGGTCGCGCCGAGACTTGGCAGGCAGAGTCTCTGGGTGTGGGATGCGCGCCGTCGGCGCGTAGCTTTTCTGGTCGCTTCGTCTAGCCACGGTCGCAGTCTGAAGTTTTTCGGGCAATGCCCACGTCAAGAGTAAGAAAGTTATTGCTATGCGTTTTCTAGCTGTTTACGTCTTCACTTCAGCGTTTTTCGTCTCCAGTTCTTTGTTCGGTGCGGAGTCGGATTCTTCGTCAACCAAATCCAAGGGAGCGGAGGCGGTGCAAGCGAGCGTGGCTAGCAGCACAAGTTCGGCCGGCAAAAACTCCACGACGTCCGCAAGCAGTTCGAAGTCGAGCAAGCCCTCACACAGTGTTGTCCTGAAAGGGGCGAAGACGATTCCGGGATTGATCAACCTCTACAAGAAAGAAAACCACTTGTTGGCCGAATTGACGGCGGCCGACTATGGGGCCGAGTACATTATTCTGATTTCGATTGCGCGCGGTGTCGGCCTGCAGCCGGTACTGGGTGGATTCAGCTGGGTGTTCGACGATGATTGGGTTTGGAAGTTTCGTAAAGTGGACGATCGAGTCCATGTTGTCCGCCGAAACGTTCGATTTCGGGCCGACAAGCAAAGTCCCGAAGCGAACTCGGTGCGAACGGCCTATACCGACAGTGTTCTGTTTTCGTTGCCGATCATCACAAAGGGTCCGAAGGGCGGTGATCTGATTGATCTGAACGCGGTGTTCATGACGGACCTTCCTCGGATCAGTCGTTTCTTGCCTGGTTTCAGCTTTTCATCGACGAAGTCGAATTGGGCATCGGTCAAAGGCCTAAAAGACAACGTCCAGCTGGAAGTGGCGGCAACCTATGCATCGAGTGGGCGTCTGAAACTTGACACGATTGCTGACTCGCGTGGGGCAACGATCAATGTCCACTATTCTGTCAGTCGTGTTCCAAGTACCGGTTACGCGCCTCGATTGGCTGACGACCGTGTCGGCTACTTCCTTACCGTTGTGAAGGACTACTCCAAGAACAGCGATCGCGATCAATTCGTCCGCTACATAAATCGGTGGCACCTCCGACCACCGGCAGGATCGAAGGTGCGTCCGACGCCGCCGCGCGAACCGATCATTTTCTGGATAGAACGGACGGTGCCTTTTGCCTACCGAAAGGCGGTTCGCGAAGGGATTGAGCAATGGAACAAGGCATTTGAAGCGGCTGGTTGGCTCAATGCAATCGAAGTGCGTCAGCAACCGGACGACGCGACGTGGGACCCCGAAGACATCAACTACAACACGTTTCGATGGATTACGTCGGATGCTGGGTTTGCGATGGGCGCATCACGTGTAAACCCATACACGGGCCAGATATTGGACGCTGATATTATTTTCGACTCGGGGTTTCTTCAGTACTGGAAGCGGGAATTCGAGCGGTTGGATCCTCACGCGATCGAGGCCATGACGGGTGGGCCGGTCGTGCACGATCATCATGGCTTGGCGACTGTCGATCTGTTTCAAGGTACGCGACCCTGTTTCCACGGCTGCTGGCTCAGCCGTGGAATGGC
>JAJSAJ010000572.1 GCA_024274855.1 Planctomycetota bacterium
AGTTGGTTCGGTGCCTCCTGAGAGTAGAAAACAATTCGACATCAAGATTGTACAACCCTCAAAAGCACGCAAAAACGCCTAGAAACAAGGACCAAACGCCCCGCGACCGTAAATCCAACCCACTCATTCTCCGGAAGAGGCTTTCTTTTGGATTAAGTATTGTACGTTTGTTCCAAGGGCACGGCCGTCAATCCTGATATCTCCTGGCCGTGTCGCACTGCCCAGATCGAAACGGAATGCGGATTTACCGATTGATTGGACCTCGGCGAAGTGCCGAATCAACGGACCGCCAACTCCTGGAGCCCCGGTGCGCACGTTTCTCGTTTGTGTGAGTGTGACCGTCGGGACAGACCCCGTGGGAGTCCGTTTCCCCCTTTACGCTGGTCGTCGGTCCGCCACGCGAGCAGATCTGAATGCCGGAGGCCCAATAGCTCTGCGGGTTGTCTCCCTTTGTCCGCCGTTTTACGGCAAATCGGCAATCCGATGTAGAACCAGTGGCACGTCGATGGAAAACAGCTGTCCGGATTTGTTTGACGCGAGGAATTCATCAAACGCGGATCGTTCACTCTCGATATGAACGGTTGTTCTCCCATCGTTGTTGACTACCGTTCCCTTCAGCTTCTTTTGGGTCACAGCTTGCTCGAAGGCCGGTATGTTGGGTGGGAAGAGTATAACAGTGCGTTCATTCGCCACAACAAGTTTCAGAAACGTGTACGGCTGATCCTCGCCTTTACCAGAATCGTGAAAACTGACAAAGTAGGCGTCGCCAATTTTACCAACAATGACTTTGAGTGTTTTCAGGGCAAAGTGACCGTCATCCAACTCAAGACCAGCGAGTTCCAACTTGCCATGCCCAAGGCTCTTGACGTAAATGACATTGTTGCCTCTCCAAGTTCCCTCGAGTTTCTTTAGGAAATCGTTCGGCGCCGGTGAGCCAACCGGGTGCGTTGATGATACTCCGCCGCATCCTGCAATAGCTATCAGGATCGTGGCAGTACAAACGGTGGCGCGAAGGCGTAACATAGCAATATCCCCTCAACAATAACGAGTGAAGTGAGCTACACTCGCTATTGGACCGTCTCGCACCCCGCCATGTCAAGCAGCAGGGGTCGGGGGTGAGCTGCGTTCTTGCCCAGGAAAGGCGCCAAGTTGCGACCGAGGCCCGTTGTCGTTAGAGTCTTATTTGGACAGCGCCACTTTGGTGTCTCTTTGTAACTCGAAGCATAAGCGAGGGAATGGGGTACGGCGATTTCCCTCGCTTACGCTTCGGGTTACCATTCCTTAGGGCATTCCAGGCTAAGTGGCGCTGTCCAATTAGTTGGGCGGCATCAATTTGCGTTGGTAACGGCAACGGTCGCGATGGTCCACGGGACGTGGCAATCGGACACCGCCACTTTTTTCAGACGGGGAATATGTGATGAAACATACGACGACGAAACGTTTCTTGCTTTTGCTTCTGGGGCTCGGCTTCTGGGCTGCTTTGGGTCGGCCCGCGCGCTGTCTCGCGGCCTCCAAGGCAACGCGTCCCAACATCCTGTTTATCTTCGCGGATGACCATGCTTACCAGGCGATCAGTGCCTATGGCTCGAATCTCAACCAGACGCCCAATATCGATCGTATTGCTCGGGAAGGAATGCGTTTCGACCGGTGCTATGTCACGAATTCGATCTGCGGGCCGATGCGAGCGGTTATTCTGACCGGGCGTTACAGTCACATCAATGGCTTTATGGTTAATGGCAATCGGTTCGATGGATCTCAGGAGACCTTTCCGAAACTACTTCAGCAAGCTGGTTACCAGACGGCCATTATTGGCAAATGGCATCTTGGAACCGCGCCAACCGGGTTCGATTATTCGGAGATCCTGGTTGGGCAGGGACCGTACTACAACCCGCCGATGATCCGCAATGGCAAGCGAGTGAAGCATACCGGCTACACGACCGAGATCGTCACCGATCTGGCACTTGATTGGTTGAAAAATGGACGCGATTCCAGCAAGCCATTCATGCTGATGTATCAACACAAGGCGCCACATCGAGCCTGGGAGCCTGGTCCAAAGTACTTGCACAAGTACGATGACGACACGATTCCTGAGCCGGCGACGTTGTTTGACGACTACTCGGGACGAGGCAATGCGGCGCACCAGCAGGATATGACAATCGCCGAAACGATGACCCCCAGAGATCTGAAACTCGTGGCGCCACCGAATCTGACGAAGGACCAGTTGGCAACCTGGAAAGCCGCTTACGATCCCAAGAACGAGGCGTTCCACAAAGCCAACCTCAAAGGAAAAGACTTGGTGCGGTGGAAGTACCAACGCTTTATCAAGGACTATTTGCGTTGTATCGCGGCCGTTGACGACAACGTGGGACGTATGCTCGACTATCTGGATGAAGCGGGACTCAGTAAAGATACGGTAGTTATCTATTGCTCGGACCAAGGTTTCTACCTTGGCGAACATGGGTGGTTCGACAAACGCTGGATGTACGAGCAGTCGTTGCGTACGCCGTTCCTGGTGCGGTGGCCCGGTGTCACGAAGCCGGGTACGGTCAATAAAGACATCGTGTCGCCGGTCGATTTTGCCGAGACGTTTCTGGAAATGGCCGGTGCGAAGGTCCCGGCGGGCATGCAAGGTCGTTCCTTGGTACCCGTTTTGAAAGGCGAGACGCCATCCGATTGGCGAACGGTCTTCTACTACCACTATTACGAGTACCCCGGCTGGCATTACGTTCGCCGTCACTATGGCGTGACGGACGGTCGATACAAATTGATCTACTTCTATGAACCGGATGTCAACGAGTGGGAACTGTACGATTTGAAGACGGATCCGAACGAAATGCGCAGCTGTTATGCGGATCCGGAGTACAAGTCGGTTCGTCGACGCCTTCGGAAGGAACTAGAGCGAAGCCGCCGCGAATTGCGAGAGACGAAAGAAGATCCGCCCTCAACGATCATTCACCGCTTGCCGCCTCGTGTGCGAAAATCGACCGATGGTGCGTGACGCGTTACCCCGTTGGCAGCTGCTCAGCCAGCCGAGACAACCTGTTCCGCTGGCAGAGCCTGATGCCCGCGTTCTAGCCGCCATTTCCACCAGATCCCGCAAAACGATTACGACCCGGCCTTGACGCGTCTCCAGACGGCTACGATGTCGCTTTCTTCGAAACTTGATTAGTGCGTGTTGTCCTATGGCTGCTCCCCTTGTGACATTGTCCGAGCTTAGCGTCGGGTTCCATGGTCCGCTGTTACTGGATAGCGTCTCGTGCCTGATTCAACCGGGCGACCGTATCGGGTTACTTGGACGAAATGGTTCGGGAAAGACCACGTTGCTGCGCAT
>JAJSAJ010000573.1 GCA_024274855.1 Planctomycetota bacterium
CGAAGGACCCCCATGGGCTTGTCCCATGGGTGAATAAGTCTCTCGAGCTAAAAAGCATGTGATGAAAACCCCCTTTCCGCTCCCTCCCCGCCGCCTTGGGCGGCGGGGAGGGAGCGGCCGTCGGCATGACATGCCGGCCTTAGCTCAATAGACTCGCTCACCAACGGCACAAGGCCGTTGGGGCCGATCAGCCGAAAAAACAGCAGCGAAATGCAAATCCAACTGCAGACGGCTAAACAGTTACCAATCGTCAATACGTCTGCCGGAATCATCTGTATAGTTTACTAGGCTTGGTCTCAAAACGGGAGGGCGAGGCTCCTGCCGAGCCGTTCTGGCCAACAAAACAAGAGGTTCAGCTGGATCTTCGCCCTCCCGGAAAGACGGCTTCTCCAAGTTCTTCCGGGATAACGTCCGCAATTCGCACATTTAAGAGTGCGATTCCGTCCTGATCAGTTTTCGGACGAACTTACGTCAAAATCGAGTGACGTGCCTACGGGACAAGAGACGAACCGCCCAGGAAAGGCTTCCCATAGTGAAGCGACGGAAGGCAAGCCCGTGCAATGCATCGGTGCTACTGAGTGAACTCCCAACGAATTGAGTTCATTAATTGTCCAGCGAATTCGCTCCCATGTGGCGTTAACCAGATGCATGCCCCCAAGGACCATGTGAATCGGACGGTCGCTGGTCAGGTGTTTCACGTATTGGATCGTGTTGATTACGCCTGCGTGTGCACAGCCAAGTAGAATAATGAGTCCGTCGGCTGAATCAATGTACATCGCCTGATCGTCAACCAGGGGGTCGGGGGTTGTGCATGATGGATCGAGAAAGAAAGGCCCCCCCGTCTCTTCCATCGGAGTTACCCGAGGTATCGGGCCGGTGATCATGAGCGCCCCTGATCGCGGCAGGCTCGCATCCAGCGGCAATGCCGGACCAGGTGAGAGCGGTCGCGGCTCTTGAGCGAGCCCGTTGTTCGGGTGGCCGCCCCTCTGCCGGCCCTCCCTCACCCCCTTGTGAACTCCGTTGCTGACTACCGTCGGAGTCTCCGTTAACACGATACGATTCGGCGCTTGTTTGACGGCATGAAGCGAATTGGCGGGGATCCCGATCTCCTCTGATCGCCCTTCTCGCCGCTTGGCGTACTTCGGCGCGAATGCAGCCGGGTGGGCGTAGATCGTTGCCTCCGTGTTTTGTTGGAGAATGCCTTCCAGACCACCGGTGTGATCGTAGTGGCCGTGGCTCAGCACGATCGCGTCTGCCTGTTGAAGCCGGATATCAAGTTGATCGGCGTTGTTTGCCAGTACACGACCTTGGCCCGTGTCGAATAGGATCCGTATATCATCCAATTCGATCCACCACGCCAGTCCGTGTTCGGCCAGCAATCCGTGTCCCTGTGCCGTGTTTTCCGCAATGACTGTCAGACGCATCGTGCGGGCCATGGTTATCTCGGATGATAGAGACTTTGTTTGTCACATGCGCGCAACATGCGTAGGCGCGAGGCGAGCTTGAGCATAACTCGGTGGTGCGGAAGACCCCATCGTACGGTTATTTGTTTGCAACCACGAGTTATCGCGAATCCCGGATCGCAGCCACCGCGTGTCGTGCACGCATGTTGCGAAGACAATCAGCGTGCCTGCGTCCGGGCAGCGTCCTTGTCAGTGGTCGCACAAGTTGCTGCCACCTTGAAGCTGATCCGCAAAGTACTTTGCGACCAACTCTTCGGGGCTCTCGGACGGGGCGCCGACAACGACTTGAATTTCATTTTGTGCGAACAGCATTTGCGCCCGTTGGCCCATGCCTCCGGCGATGATCAAATTGGCACCCTGCTCGTTCAGCCAGCGTGGCAAGACGCCCGGCTCGTGGGGCGGGGGCGTTAGCAACGATGTTTCGGATATCTCTTTGGTTGATTCATCGACCTCGACTAAAGCGAATTGCTCGCAGTGGCCAAAGTGCATTGCGAGCCGTCCGTTAGCCATTGGGATTGCGATTTTCATGAATTCCTCCTGTTAGTGTAAATGAGTGGTCAGTTTGAGACGTGTAGATGGACAGGGCGGCTGGGGCGCCAATCAACTCCGAGCTACCGCTCGGGGCCTCGCTGCCCCGCTTCCGTTGGTCGCTGGAACTTTGGCAATAACTTATCGGTGTTTGAGGTTCGTGGCACAGTGGGATGCTCAAAGCCATACCGCAGTCGCTGCTCGACTTGTTTCCAAATCAGCTGAATTGCACGTGCGGCAGGACTGTTGGGACTTTCCGTAATTGGCTTGTGGTTGATTTGCATCTGAACAACAGCCGGATCGAAGGGAATCCGGCCAACGGACTGGACGTGCAGTTCCGCGGCGGTTTGCTCCAATTGACTTGTTAACTGGTCGTTCAAATCCGCTTTGTTGACGACCAGCAGGCCGGATAACTCCAACTGTCTTGCCAATTGGGCGACGCGCCGGAAATCGTGGATTCCGGAAAGCGTTGGTTCGACGACGAAAAGGGCTAGCTGGGCGCCGGTCAAGGATGCGATCACTGGGCAGCCGATGCCGGGTGCTCCATCACAGAGGATATAATCGGGTTGTTGTTCGGCGGCCAACTCCTGAGCGGCTTGGCGCAAGATAGTGACTAGCTTCCCGGAGTTTTCGGCGGCCACATCGAGTGTGGCGTGGATCATCGTTCCGAACCGTGTTTCGGAAATGAACCACCGGCCGGAACGGGTTGGTGTCAGTTCTATGGCGTTTTCCGCACAGAAATAGGAACAGACGCCACATCCTTCACAAGATATTGGATCGACGCGGAACGTCTTGGGGATGCGCCCGTTACCGGGGCCGTCGAAGAAAACGGCGTCAAATCGGCAGAGTTCTTCGCACTTGCCGCACGCGATGCACATTCCAGGTTTGATCCGTGCCGTTTTGCCGCCGGTGAACGTGGTCTGGCGCACGACGCGAGGTTCGCAGAGCAGATGCAGATTGGCCGCATCGACATCGCAGTCGACCAACAGACTCCGACCGCGGGAAATAGCCGCAAAGCTGGCGACGAGGGACGTCTTTCCAGTTCCCCCCTTTCCGCTGATGACGACTAGTTCCTTCATGTTGCAAACTCGTGAAATCTAGTTTTCTGAAGCAAAAATCGGCGGCTACTGATAGTGGGCCATTGCTGTTGTGATCGGGAACTTGATCTTGGTAGCGGCCCGCTGGTTCATGAGCTTCCCGCCGTTTGGAAAATCGTGTCAAGCATTCGTTGAAACCGCTTCGGTAGCCGTCTACCCGGTTGATCGCGAGCAGGCCATTTGCGTATGCCTCGGCGACCGCGCGATCTTCCGGCAGTTCCGCGACAATCGGAAGCCCCATGCTTCGACAATAGGTGTTCACATTGTCCTGGCCAATCCCCGCTCGATTGACCACGACACCGATTGGTCGCTGGAGCGCTTGGACCAGCTCCACCGCTAACTTAAGGTCGTGCAGCCCGAAGGGAGTCGGGTCGGTGACCAGGAGTACCAGATCGCTTTGCCGCACGGTCTCGACAACCGGACAGGATGTGCCGGGTGGGGCGTCCAGGATGACCAGGTCCGATTCGGGAATTGCTTGTTTGACTTGCCGAATGGCCGGTGGGCTCATCGGTTGGCCGACGTTCAGGATACCGTCGACAAACCGAACCGACTCGCTAGTACCGATTCGAAGCTGCCCAATAGTCCGCTCGACTTCCCGGATGGCATGATTTGGGCATGCGATTGCGCAACCGCCACAGGCGTGGCAAAGGTCGGGGAAAACCAGGGGCGAGTTGCCGACGCAAACGATGGCGCTGTATTGGCAAATCTCTTCGCACAATCCGCAATTCGAGCACCGAGTCCGATCGACTTCCGGGGCCATTCGCACCAGGGGACGCTCGCTCGCAATGGTCGGGTTGAGAAACAGGTGACCGTTCGGTTCCTCGACATCACAGTCGACATACGTGACCGTTGTGCCGGATTGCGAAGCGACAACGGCCAAATTGGTCGCGACCGTTGTTTTTCCTGTCCCTCCTTTCCCGCTGGCGATCGCAATTTGCATCGTCGTTTTCCCAATATGCCGGGCCACAAAAAATCAGGTGCCGCCAAGCCGAGCGGCACCTGGTTCCTTTACGATCGCCCAAACGGTTCGTGAAAGGTGTTAAGGATTCGCCAATCAATAACGGTCGCACTCTTCCGCGTACAGACCCCCGTGGGCTCGCCCCATGGGTGAATCAGTCTCGCAGCTAAGGAGGATCGCCGCACGAACGCCCCCCAGTAAAGGCGACAAGAATGGATCCGTCGGTCCTAAGCTCTTTCTTCAATGGCAATAATCTGCCGTTTGATCGCGTCCAGTTGGGCGGTCAATTCCGTAGCCTGTTGTCGGAGTTCCGCAAGTTGCTTACCGGTCATCGTTTGGTTTTCGGCCAGTGGCTCGGTACGGTTGTCGGTTGTGTCGGCTTGTTGTGCCGTCTCGTCGGCTCCCTCCCGAACCTTTTGTTCCGAAGCGGCCGTTTGCCCCCAAGCGGGTTGCCCTGTTGCGGCGCGCTGGAGGCCCGTTAGACCCGTTTGGTGAAACATGTTTCGTCGTCCATGTCCACCACGGCGTCTCCCTTGGCCTTGGCCGCCTGCGCCCATTGGACCGCCTGCACCCAATCGGGCTCGACCTGTTCGTCTCGCTGCGGGACCGAGGCCCAACGGACCGGTACCATCTTGATTTGGCATTGTTCAATTCCTTACATCGTGTGTGACCCGGGAAACGCACACCATAACCACGCATATCCGGATTAACCCGGGTTATGCCTCTCCCCGGCGTTTGTTGCGCGTGCCCCGGGGTGTATCAACAGTGATTTGCTTGGCTTTCGGCTACTTGGTTTCGAAACGGAGTCGTCCAGGCGTAGTCTCTTAACGTTGCACCCGTTGCCGTTCTGCTCGCCGGTCGTGTTCTGGATGGTTGCTCGAGTTTATTGGGGGGCCTTCGGACATGGATCGGTCCTCATGCCCAATGGCCTTCGACGTTTGGTTTGTCTGCTGTCTCCAACCCGCCGGCTTCCCACTTGTCGACGGCCTCCAGTAGAGTGCCTGTCGCGCCCGTGCACGTTTGAATGCCACCAGCTTGCAGCGTTGTATACGCTTTCGGACCGACATGGCCCGTGATCAGAACACGGCAACCAGCGTCGATGATAGTGCGAGCGGCTTGAATCCCCGCTCCCTGTGTTGCATTCAAATTCTGAATATTGTCGAGGAACGTCACTTGCTTCGTTGCCGCGTCGACAATCGCAAAATGTTTGGCTCGGCCAAATCGTGGATCGACCGGGCTGTCGAGTTCCGGTCGCTCCGTCGTTACCGCGATCTTCATGAGTCTCTGCTCCTGATCTCCACATCATGGTGTTTATCCGCCGCGGCATCGCCGTCGCTGCCGACCACAACATCCGGGCATTGCGAACCGCTGACTGGTGAGTGTTTTGTGTTGGAATGCTCGCAAGACGTCGTCTACCGTGCCACAAACGCACGTGAACAGTGCGATCCCGTGGCCCTGTATATGCAACGCCAATGCCCTCGAAACGGCACCGCAAATGACAGTCTCGACGCCCATTTCCGCTAACCGGTCAGCCCGTCGTGCAATGTTCAGACCTTCGAACGAGTCGACCTGCCGATCCGCTTCCTGGTTGCCCTGTAGATCAACCACGAGCAACTGGCCTGCCACATCAAATACCGGGGACACACGTCCCTGCCACACGGGCAACGCTACTCTCATACTCGAAAGGATCACGCACGTTGTGTGCCAATCTGGCGGAATAGAAAAGAATGAGGTGTAATGTGTGTGACAGGAATAGGTTGCGAGGACCGAGTTCTCGCCGTTGATGCTCGGTGAATTGCAAAATGCTCGGTTTGCCTGTGTCGCAGTATTGCATTCTGCGAACCTGTGGCTCCCGTTCACTCCTTGTGACTGCGGCCATCGGTTGCCGGTAACTCGATACCCAATGCGCGGGCTTTCCGGAACAGTGTGCTCGCGTGGATCCCCAGTTGTTTCGCCGCTTCCTTGCGGTTTCCTTGGTGGCGGCGCAACGCATCGATGATCAACAGACGTTCCATGTTTTCCAGCGTGGTTGCTTGAGGGGCCGTGATCCATTGGGACCGGTCCGACCCACGTACGTTTGGTGGGAGGTGTTCCAGTTGGATTAGGCCACTATGGCACAGGACAAATCCATGTTCGATGATGTTTTCCAGTTCGCGCACATTGCCCGGATAGTCGTATTCCATCAAATGCGCGAGCGCCTCTTCGGAAACACCGATGACGTCCTTTTGTCTCAGCCGACTGAACCGAGTGATGAAATGATCGATCAATAGGGGAATATCTTCGCGGCGATCTCGCAGGGCGGGGATTGTCAAGCGAACAATATGGATCCGGTAGAAGAGATCTTCACGGAACTCGCCACGGTTGACCAGTTCTTGCAGGCTCTTGTTGGTTGCGGCGATCACCCGGATATCGACGGAAACCGGTTGATTGGTTCCGAGTGGTTCGAACGTGCGCTGTTGCAACACTCGAAGAAGTCGCGATTGCATGGCCGGCGAGACATCGCCGATCTCGTCCAGAAAAATAGTTCCCTGATCGGCTATGGCGAACCGTCCCGGTTTATCGACGCGTGCGTCGGTGAATGCGCCCGCTTTGTAGCCGAACAGTTCGGATTCAAGCAGTGTATCGGGTAAGGCCCCGCAGTTGACGGCGACGAACGGTTGATCGTGTCGTCGCGAAAGGTCGTGGATAGCCCGAGCGACCAGTTCTTTACCGGTTCCACTCGCACCTTCGAGCAATACGGTGCTGTCGCTTACGGCAACTTGCGGCAGAATATCAAACAGATCTTGCATTCGAGGGCTGTGCCCGATGATGTCGGCAAACGTGAATCGAGCTTCGAGTTCGTGCCGCAGTTGCTCGACGACACTAAGATCTCGAAACGTTTCGACACCTCCGACGATGTTACCCTGCTGATCGCGAAAAACACCGGTCGAGATGCTGATTGGGATACGATCGCCTTGGGCATTCAGAATATAGATGGCTTGGTTGACAATGGGGCGACCCGTGTCAAGTGTCTGACGCAGGGCACACGCCGTCTCGCAGATGCTGGCTCGAAACACTTCGCAGCAGGGGCGGCCAATGGCTTCTTCACGCGGTACGCCCGTGATCTGCTCGGCCGCACGATTAAAGGACGTTACGTGCCACTGCGTATCGACCGTGAAAACACCATCGGCAATCGAGTCCAGTATGATTTCCTGGGTTTTCTTGTCTGACGGGATATCCATCTTGCCCCACAATCCGTATTCACTTCGTTTTTGAGCGAGCGTTCATCGTCACGGTCGATGGCTGTCTCAAGCTCACACTTCATCATAGCGAGAGCCCTGTCGAAAACCCAGAGCAGGGCGGGGCAGCGTGTTTGAAGTGAGTTTTCGGAGCCAGAGTATTCGCGGTCTATTTTCTCAGCCGGCGAAAAACCGGGTGGTCGGATCCGTGGCGGCGTACTTCGGAAACGTCTTCCAGTTTTAGAATCTGTCGGGTCATTTGATCGAGCCGATCATCTTCGTTGACCAACATCCAGATGCGGCTTGTGCTACCCTCATCGATCGGCATACAGACAATCCCCTCGACATTGTAAGCGCGTCGCGAGAAAAGCCCGCAAACGTGGGCCATCACCCCTGGATGATTCCGGACGATCAGCTCCAGAACGGCGCGGGTTTGCTGGTTCCGTGGTCGGGCCGTATCAGGCGATGGCTGCGACATGACGACGTTCTCCAATCTGGTCCTTATTTGCGGCACCGGGTGGCACCATGGGAAAGACTTGCCGACACAGATCGATCGGCACGCGAATCAGGCAAGGGCCGCGGCGATCGAGTGATTGACGCAGCGTTCGGTGAGGGTCGGCTGCCGTGCCCAAGTCACAGGCCGGCATTCCAAACCCTCTCGCGATCATGCTGAAATCGACCGACTTCTGAAACTCGGATGCAAAGTGTCGTCCATCATAAAACAGGTCTTGCTGTTGATGGACCAATCCCAACGCGTTGTTGTCCATAACCACGATCTTCACATTCACATTCTGTTCGACCGCGGTTACCAATTCCTGGATATTCATCATCAGACTGCCATCACCGCAGAAAGCGACCACGGTTCGCTCCGGTTGTGCCAGCGCGGCACCGATCGCCACCGGCAGGCCGAATCCCATGGTGCCAAGGCCACCGGACGTCAGGAACCTGCGTCGGCCGACGATCGGAAATGCCTGAGCCACCCACATTTGATGTTGGCCGACATCTGTCGTTATGATCGCGTCGTCATCGACCGATTTGGCCACTTGTCTGATCAGGCCATAGGGCGAGCAGACATCATCAAGCCCCGGCATTTCCAGCGGGTGGTCGCGTCTTAATTGAGCGGTGGTTGCCAGCCACGCGCTGTGTTCTTGTTGTGGGATGCGTTCGGTCAGGTCGGCCAGGACTTCCGTGGCATCGCCGACGATGCCGGCATGAGCCTGTTTAATCTTGTCCAACTCGCTCGGATCGATGTCGATGTGAACAATCTTGGCTTGCGGGCAGAACTGAGTTACTTTTCCGGTGGCACGGTCGTCAAACCGCATGCCAACCGCGATCAGCAGATCGCATTGTTGCAGGATCTTGTTTGTGAATTTGGCCCCGTGCATTCCGAGCATTCCGATACAGAGCGGGTGATCGGACGGCAGGCTGCCGATCCCCATCAGTGTGTGCGTGGTGGGCGCCCCGATTTTCTCAGCGAATTGCCGTGCCGTTTCGGCGGCATTGGCGGAAATTATGCCGCCGCCGAGGCAGAGGACCGGATGATCACTTTGCCGGATCAGTGTCACGGCCGCCTCGCGCTGCTGGGCGTCATTGTGGGGTGGGGCGGTCGGACGGCCTGGGGCAGGCCATCTGGAAAACCGCACGCGTTCCGTCTGAACGTCCTTCGGGACATCGACCAATACGGGGCCAGGGCGACCTGACGCGGCAATTCGGAATGCAGCGGGGATCACCTTCAGCAGTTCTTCAGCCGATCGGACCAGAAAGTTGTGTTTGGTGATTGGAATACTGATCCCATAGGTGTCCACTTCCTGAAACGCGTCCGTTCCTATCATGCGGCCGGGTACTTGGCCTGTAATGCAGACCAGGGGAACGCTATCCAGTTTCGCATCGGCAACGGCTGTAATGAGATTCGTTGCACCCGGGCCGGAAGTGGCAAGACAGACCTCCGGCCTCCGGTTGATTCGTGCCAGCCCCTGGGCGATGAACCCGGCTCCCTGTTCATGCCGAGCCAGGACATGCCGGATGCTTGTGCACTGTGCAATTGCATCGTACAGCGGCAGATTGGCACCCCCGGGAATACCGGCCACTGTTCGGATGCCCTGTTGTTGGAGCAAGTGACAAATTATTTCAGAACCAGCCATGTCGTACATCGACGCATCCCCTTCGGTTGTCGCCCCGAAGGCCGTACGGATGTCTTGCCGGTGGTGCAAAAGAAAACCCCCACCGAAGCATCGCGCCGGCGGGGGCTCTGTTTTACCAGTCAACTTGTCGCGTTGAACCCCTACGGCGCCTCCCTAAGAACGCGCACGACGACGAGAACACCGACGCTTAGCAGCGCCGGCCCCGTAAGGGATACGTTCAAGTGCTTGATCGTGCGGTCAAACATGGAAAACCTGCCATCGGTACGGAGTTTCAACATCGACAAGTATTCCTTGCATCGGCAAAAGAGTCAAGTGGAATTCAGAAACATTCGAGGTTTTGGGAAAAAGAGACCCAAATCGCATGAGTTACGAACGAGGCAGGGCCTCGAACCAACGACGAGCTACCGCTCGAAGCGTGTTGGCCCGCTCCCGTGGGTCGCTAGACTGGACTCAAAAGGATCGGCTTCTGCGCTATAAGCAAATTAAGGGCCTGCGAATCAATTGTTGTCGCGTTTACTGGGGGACGATGCGTCGGTCCCGGTCCCCCACCGGGCTTGTCCCGTGGGAACCAAAGTCTCTCAAGCTAAGGGGCAGCCGAGCGATCGATCCTCCTTAGCTGCGAGACTGATTCACCCATGGGGGTCTGTACGCGGAAGAGTGCGACAGTTATTGATTGGCGAATCCTAACCGCAAACATCGTCCAGTTCTTGGCAGAATTCCAGCGACCTGTGGGAGATTGGCCAATGGGGGCCCCAACGGCAGTGGGTAGTTGGCTTGCCAGCCCGCCGTTTCGGGGTTCAAAGTCGGCTTAGCTTGCACTTCCACTCGATTGGGCTGACAATGGACACGCCCGCGTCGATACGGGCCAATGCGTGACCGGATGAGTTCGGCCCGCATCAAATCGCTCGTGAATGATCTGTCGGTTCAAGGGTCATGCCACATCAAGTATCGCTGACTCGAGCCGAATCGCCGCTCTTCCCGCGGTCGAACATGGAGGCGTCAAACTGATGAAGGGACTGCGTTTCAAGGCACTCCGCCATGGATGGGATCGGGGTATGTCACAGCGTGTATTCGAGTTGAAACGCGACCGCCTGATCCGAAAAACGCCTCCCCCGACGTTTTGGTTGTTTGGTAAGACTGGAAGTGGCAAGAGCTCGATTATTCGTTTTCTGACCGGTGCCGACGATATTCAAATCGGAGACGGTTTTCGGCCGACGACTCGGCGAACGTATCTGTATGAGTTCCCCGACGCCGAGTTGCCCATGTTGCGTTTCCTGGACACGC